>JAZNJF010000158.1:0-3948 GCA_045577885.1 Thermoguttaceae bacterium
GTTGACGTCCTCCGGGTCGAAGAGCGGGACGTCCGCCAAAAAATCGGTCGCGGCGGCGCGAATCGGCGGAATTCCGGCTTTTTTGTCTTGGCGTTTGGCGCGAATCGGCATGGCGACGAGCGCGACGATTTCGTGTCGGGAGGCGCGGAGCGCTCGAAGCGTCGGGAGCGCGAAACCTCCGTTGGCCATCGCGACGATTTTCATAACGGCGTCCTTTCATTGTTGCGTTAATTGAATTTTGGAGTTTTAACAACGGCGAACGAACGCCGCGCTTTGTCATTATAACTAAAGGGGCGTTTTTTTCAACCGACGCGGCCGATTTTGACGGGGAGAGCGGTGCGTAAAAAGGCGTCGAGGGGCGCAATTTTCGGAAAATTTGCGTTTCTCGACGAAAAAATCGTTGATTTTTGCCGCCGCGTCGGGTAAAATGGGAACGTTTCGACGGTCGATCGTCGAGTTTCCCCTTTGTTCGCTTTTAATTAAGGAAAAGAAGATGTCGCTGAAATTTTGGAAAAACGCGTCCCTTTTCGCCGCTTCCCTCGCGTTGACGTTGACGTTCGCCGTCGGCGCGTCGGCGCAAGATAAAATCCGCACGGTTATCATCGACGGGCAAAACAATCACAACTGGAAAGAAACGACGCCGTACTTGGTGAAGATTCTCGAAGACGCGAAGATGTTCGACGTCGACGTCGCGACCGCGCCGGGCAAAGGCGGCGATATGTCGAAGTTTAACGTCGATTTTTCGAAATACGATCTCGTCGTGATGAACTACAACGGCGACCGCTGGAATCCGCAAATGGACAAAGCGTTCGTCGAATTCGTCAAAAACGGCGGCGGTTTCCTCAGCTATCACGCCGGGAACAACGCGTTCGCTAACTGGCCGGCGTTCAACGAAATGATCGCTCTCGGCGGTTGGGAAGGTCGCAACGAAAACAGCGGCCCGTATCTCTACCTCGATAACGACGGCAACGTCGTTATCGACGCGGTCGAACCGGGCCCCGGCGGCGACCACGGCCCGCAATGGGCGTTCCCGATCGACAATCGCGCGCCGGAACACCCGATTATGAAAGGACTTCCGAAAACGTTCCGCCACTGCGAAGACGAACTTTATCAACGCATGCGCGGCCCGGCGCACAACGTCGAAGTCCTTATGACCGCCTTCGCGCCCGCCGACAAACGCGGTTTGAATCGCCACGAACCGCTCCTCATCACCGTTCCGTACGGCAAGGGCCGCTGCGTCAACTATATGCTCGGACACGCCGGCAAGCAATGCGAAAGCGTCAGCTTCATCGTTCTTTTCCAACGTTGCGCCGAATGGGCCGCGACCGGCGCCGTTACGCAAGAAGTTCCGGCCGACTTCCCGGGCGCCGACGAACCGACGTTCCGCGACTTGCTGTAATGAAAGGTCGCGCGGCTAATAAACGTCGCGCTAAAACGATTTAGCGTTTGAACGGCTCGGCTCCTTCGCGGCGTCGAGCCGTTTTTTTGACGGCGGTTGAAAGCGGAACGAAACGAAAATAACGACGCGGCGTCGCTTAAAAAAATGAAGGAAAACGAACGAGGAAAATGAGATGGAAACGTCGACGAATCAAACGCTTAGCGAAAAAAAAGAACGTCTTTTCGATTGGTTTGACCGCAACGACTGCGCGGTCGCGTTTTCCGGGGGCGTCGACAGCGCGACCCTCGCAAAAGCGCTGGTTCTCGCGACGGAGCGTCGGTCGACGCTGACGTCGGAAGACGGGACGCCGACGGGAATTAGGAAGGCGCCGCCGACCGGGTTTTTCGCCGTCGGCGCGACTTCGACCGACGAAGAGAAACGCGACGCCGGGCGACTCGCCGCCGAAATTGGAATCGCGTTGCAAGTCTTGGAAACGCAAGAGCTTAACGACGCGCGGTTTGTCGCCAATTCGCCGGAGCGCTGTTATTGGTGCAAAAAGATTCGGTTCGCGGAGTTGGGACGGCTCGCGGTCGAAACGCTTCGAACGACGCGAAAAAACGGAGCAGACGACGCGACGCAATCGGTTGATAAAGAAGGGGTTCCGCTCGTTTTGGTCGACGGGACGAACGCCGACGACGCGAACGATTTTCGACCTGGAACGAAAGCGGCGCGGGAAGCGGGCGTCCGCAGTCCGTTCGCCGAACTGGGAATAACGAAAGCCGAAATTCGAGCGTTGGCAAGGAGTTGGGGGCTTTCCGTCGCGGAAAAACCGTCGAATCCTTGTTTGGCGACGCGAATCGGATACGGGCTTTCGCTCGACGTCGCGACATTGCGTCGAATCGAAGCGGCGGAAATTTCGGTAAAGCGTTTCGGATTCTCGACTTGCCGCGTTCGCGTCGACGCGCCGGGCGCCGCTCGAATCGAGGTTCCGGAGAGCGAAATCGACGCGGCGTCGACGCCGGACGTTCGGCGCGCGCTCGTCGCCGAGTTGCGAGGGTTGGGGTTCGCGTTCGTTTCGCTCGATCTCGAAGGGTTCGCGTCCGGGAAAGGGAATCGGATTCTCGGCGAGAAGCGACTAACGGAAAAATAACGAGTCGCCGACCGTCGACGCGGACGAAGCGCAACGCCGACGTCGCGGAACGTCGACAAAGCGCAACGACGACGAAGCGCGGCGACGACGAAGCGCGGCGACAAAACGAAAAAAAAGAAACGGGCGCGATTTTGTTGAGAATCGCGCCCGTTTTAACGTTTGGGAATTGATTTAATAACGCTGCTTTAAAGAGTTGCGTCGGGAACGTCGGCGTCGCGACGCGAAAACGGACGAACGAGAACGCGACTCGAACCGATCCAATAACGTTCGCCGTCGGTCGCCGCGACGCGAACGACGCATTCGCCGGAAAAGTCGGCGGGAACGGCGATATCCGCTTGAAAACGACCGGTTTGCGTCGCGACTTGCGACGCGGCGACGACGAAATTATTCGCGGCGCGGTACGTCGTTTCGAACTCGGCGCGCGCTTCGGACGATTCGACGAAAGTCTTGGAACGGCGCGGTTTGGCGACCGGAGAGCGGAAGTCGGCGAGCAAAAGTTCGACGCGGACGGTCGTTTGACGTTCTGTCGCGTTGGGAATGACGCCGGAGATCGACGCCGTCTTGGTCGAATAAACGATTTCCGGCGCTTCGACCGCGCAACGCTCCGGAAATTTGACGCGCAAAAGCGGGTCGCCAAAGAGGTTAAAAAGCGCGACGTGATCTTCGAGCTGTTCTTCGAGGCGGCTCGCGGTCGGGTCGAAAATCTTCGCGGCGCGGTCGAGCGTTTCTCGGAACGACGTCGCGTCGCGGCGACGTTCGGCGGCGCGGGCGGTTTGTTCGAGACGGGCGTTGAGGCGTTTGAGACCGGCGTCGATTTCGGCGACGCGACCGCGTTCTTCGGCGATTCGGCGTTCGGCGCGCGCGATCGGGTCGTTCGGCGTTTCGTTAAGCGTCGGCGGCAAAACGGGTCGCGCTTCTCGGGAGGCTTCTTGCGACGTTTCGTCGTCGAATTCTATTTCGTCGTCTTGAAATCGCGACGACGCGTCGCTTTGGGGCGGTTCGAGCGTTTTTCGTTGAGCGCGGAGGAAGATTTCGCCGAGCGTTAACGGGTTGTCGGCGTCGAGGTTGGCGCCGTCGAAAGCCGCGTCGAGGAGGGAAGAGCCCAAAACGCACATCCCGTAAGGCGCGGTGCGACGGCTTGCCGCGATCGCCGCGACCGGTCCGTTCGGCGAGAGCGCGACCGCTTCGGCGAGGCAAGGCTCGTTCGCGTCGTAAGCGCCGGCGTAACAAGAGAAAAAGAGCGCGATCGGCGCCGCGTTCGGGGAACGGAGCGCGGGAACGTCGTCGATTTCAAAGACGCCGTAATCGCCGCCGGACGCGGTCGTTAGGCGGTCGAGGCCGAAAACGCGGCCGTGTCCGAGGTAAACGAGGAAAAGGGAACCTTCGTTCGCGCGGTCGAGGAACGTTCGCCCAAACGCCG
>JAZNJF010000159.1:0-3392 GCA_045577885.1 Thermoguttaceae bacterium
AAGACCGCTTGGCCTCCGACTTCGTCGCCGACGCGAAGGATCAAAATCGGCGACGCGGCGACAATTCGCGCGAGCGCGACCGCTCCGTTTGAAACGCTTTTTGATAAACGTGTTACGATAGCGCTACAAGGAGACGCCAAAACGGCCGTTTCCGCCGACGCGCCGAAAGGTTGGGCCGACGAGTTCGACGTTTCGAACGCGACAAGCGCGACGTTAACGCTAAACGGCCAAACGGTTTACGGCGCCGCGCCGACCGTCGAGGGGTTCGTCGACGCGATTTTTGCGATTAACCAAACCCTTGCCGAGAAAGTGTTTAAGCGATGACGGTTCCGGTCGATTTCGATTTGATCGCGATTTTAACGGACGAACTGCGACGCGGCGTCGGCGATGGCGTCGAGTCGTTGCGGGCGGAGAACGTTTTCTCCGACGTCGCGCCGACGCGGCGGTTCGACGGCGTCGCAACGCTTGAAGTCGGCGAGTTGGCGACCGCGTCGGAGCCGGACGTCGAGGACGGCGAAATCGTCGAAACCAAGAACGCGCTTTACTTGCGAGCGCCGTCGAAGGCGGAGGCGCGGCGCTTGGCGCGGTTCGCTTCCGGCGTCGTTCGGCGAACGCTCGACCTCTTAAAAGAACGCGGTTTCGTCGTCGATTGGCGCAAGGAGTCGGCGGCGGTTTACCCGGACGTCGAGGGCGGGAGCGTCTTGGAGTCGTTTTGCGCCGAATACGTTTTTTTTGTTTTGCTCGAAATCGACGGCGTTTAGCGCGCCGTCGGGTTGAAATTTACGCCGAAAGGAGATATAATAACGATGCCGAAAGTCGAGAACGTCAAGAACTTGAAAGCGTTTTTTCTCGCGCAAAGTCCGGAGGGCGAAACCGATTCGACGCTCGAAGGAACCGAATACGCCGACCTGAAATTTGCGAAAACGTCGTCGATTCCGCTCGACTGTCGCGTTACCGGGTTCGACGCGCAGGCGCCGACCGTCGGGACGCGGGAAGCGGAGGATATCGAAGACGTCGACGATTGGACGAAGTACGAAACCGACAAGATAACGCCCGGGACGGCGACGCTGAACGTCGACCGCGCGATCGACGTCGACGGAATCCTCGAACGGCTCGAAAAGCTGAACGTCGATTCGCCGTATTTGGGCGTTTTCAAAATCGGGAAACTGACGAAGAAGGAAAACGGAAGTCGAACGTATAACGTCGTTTACAGCGCGCCCGCGATTTTGACGAGCGATATGGGGTTCGCCGGAACCGCGAAGCAAAAAATGACGTCGACGCTGAATTTTCAAGTTTCCGGCAAGCCGAAACGCGGGTCGAAAACTTGCGCGCAAACGTTGACGCTCGACGACGAAACGAACGAAATTACGCTCGCGAAAGCGACGTCTTGACGCGAGTAAGCGCCGCGTCGATAACGAAAGGAAACGCTAATGGAAATTAGAAAAGCGTCGGAAATTCCGGGCCGCCCGGTCGATATTTCCGAATGGAACGACGACGTCAAGGCGTTTGTGAAAACGTTCACGTTCGCCGAACAGCTGGAGTTCGAGCGGCGCGTCCGCGACTTCAACGACGCGTCGAAATCGAACGAAGAACGTTTGGAAGCGGCGTTTCTTGCGACGGCGATGGCGCTTGTCGACGAAAACGGCGCGCCGTTGCTGAACGAAAACGACCGCGAACCTTGGTTCGCCGCCGATTATTCGCCGGTCGTGCGGATTATTAAGGCGGCGCGAAAAGACCCGCGCGCTTTTGCTTGGGAGGAGAGCGAAGAAAATGGAATTTAAACGCCGAGACTCTCGACCGATTAACGTCGCTTGGTGGAATTCGGACGCCAAGGCTTATGTGAAAACGTTTAATCCCTTGGAAACGTTTGTGTTCGGCGATCTTGTTCGCGAATACGCCGACGAATCCGCGCCGAACGAAAAGCGGATCGCCGCCGCCGTCCGCGCGACGATTATGTCGCTCGTCGACGAAAACGGCGAACAGCTTTTAAACGAAGGCGATATCCCGGCGCTTCTCGAAGGGCCCGGCTTTATGATCGATCGCGTTGTGTTGATGGCGACAAACCGAAACCGCGTCGACGTTTCCTTTAAAAAAAAATAGCGGAAGACGAAAACTTCGCGTTCCCTTGGCGGCTGGCTTGGACGCTCCGGCGACCGGTTTCGGAGATTCTGCGGTTGCCGGAGTGGGAAATCGCCGGCTGGAAAATGCTTTTCGAAGTTTTCGGCGAACTCGATTGGCGCCGCGACGATTATCGGGACGCGCGGCGCTACTTTTGGAAGAGCGGCGGACGCGGAACGCTCGACGACTATCTCCTTTATCGGCGCGGGGATAAAGCTCTTAGCGAAGACGAATTTCTTGAATACCTCGAAGGAGACGAAGGCGAATGAGTAAAACCTACTCCGGGACGATTACGATCGGAGTCGAACAGCCTAATTTTGGGCCCGTCGTCGATTCCGCGCAAGACGCGGCGGAAAAACTTAATAAAATCGCCGAAGGATTAAACGAGTCGCAAGCGTCTTCGTTGAACAACTTAGCGGGAGCGGCGGAGAAAAGCGCCGCGTTGCAAACTTCGGCGTTCGAAGCGGTCGCCAAGGCGCGTTCGCGCGACGCCGCCGCCGTCGAAGCGGAACAAAACGCGACCGTCGCGGCGTTTGAAGAACTCGGCGAGGTTGCCGAAGAAAGCGTTAAGCGGAAAGTCGCGGCGCTTAACGCGGTCGCCGAAACCGTCGAGGCGACGGCGAAGCAAACGCAAGCGGGCGTCGACGCGGCGCAAGCGGAGAAAGCGGCGATCGAATCGACGACGCGGGCTCGGCTCGAAAGCGTCGATTCTTGGACGAAAGTTTCGGACGCGGTCGCGTCGGCGTCGGCGAAAGTTCCGCGTTGGGCGAAAGCGCTCGGCGCAACGGTCGACGCGCAAGGGCTCCTCGTCAACTCGCTGGGACGTTGCGTCGCCGGGCTGAACAAGTCGCAAGTCGCGGCGGGCGAATGGGTCGACGAACTCGGAAACGTCCGCGACGCGAACGGCGGTTTCGTCGACGGCTTGACGAAAATTCAAAAGGCGCTCGGCTTTTTTAAGGACGAGGCGGGGAACGTTCGCGACCGGCTCGGCGAAATCGTCGTCGCCGCGAAGGGAGCGGCCGACGCGACCGGCGAACTCGAAAGCGCGCTCCCGACCGACCTTTTCGACGGGCTGGTCGAGGGGCTCGGCGGCGCCGCGCAATGGTTTTCGCAGGTCGGAACGGTCTTGACGACGCTCGACGGCGAAGCGAGCGGCGCGGCGCGAACCCTTTCGGCGGTCGCGGCGGGCGTCGAGAATTTCGCGCAAGGGTTCCAATCGGGAAAAGTGATCCTGAAATTTTGGGGCGACTTCCAAAAAGCGACCGAAAAAGCGA
>JAZNJF010000160.1:0-8847 GCA_045577885.1 Thermoguttaceae bacterium
GTGGGGGCGCCGTCCGAATCGACGCGGTTTGGCGGCAGGCGCGATTTTCGGCGCCGTCGTTGGAGCGCTTATCTTCTTTGTCGGTATGTATTTAACGAAAGAGCCGGGGACGTTTAAGCCGCTTGTCGACAATTTGCGCGAAGAACTGCTCGGTCGGTTGCAACCGTTAGGGCTGGCGACGCCGGGCGCGTTTATTTTGTTGACGATATTTTATTCGATCGTCCATTCCGGCCTGGAAGAGTATTATTGGCGGTGGTTTACGTTCGGGCGTTTGTCGGAGCGGCTGCCTTATATCGCGGCGACGTTGATTTCGAACGCCGGTTTTATGTTGCATCATGTTCTTCTTTTGGGCGTCTATTTTGGTTTTGGCGAACCGGCGATGTGGATTTGTTCGTTCGGCGTTTTCGTCGGCGGCCTTGTTTGGCAGGAGATATACCGGCGCAACGACTCGATTTACGGCGCTTGGTTGAGTCATGGGTTGATCGACGCCGGCATTTTCGCGGTTGGTTTTCTCCTTTTGCCGAGCGCTTGAATTGTCGGCGTTAACTGATTGAATTATTGACGTTTAGCGGCTTTTGGCGACGCTTTGTCGTTGATCGAAGTCGCGACTTTGGAAGCGAAGCGATGCGAATCGTCGGGATTGGAACGGACGCGGCGGAGATCGACCGCGTTGTGAAACTTTACGAGCGATTTCCGGAAACCTTTTTGAATCGGGTCTTTACGGAGCGCGAGCGCGAATATTGTTTGCGCAAAAAACGCAACTTTGGCGAGTCGTTGGCGGCGCGTTGGGCGGCTAAGGAGGCGACGTTGAAGGCGTTGGGGACCGGTTGGGCGTCGGGCATTTCTTGGACGGACGTCGAGGTGGTCAACCGTCCGGACGGCGCGCCTCAACTTTTTTTGACCGGCGGCGCGAAGAAAGTCGCCGACGAATTGGGCGTGGTCGACGCGAAAATTTCGTTGACGCATTGTAAAACGTTGGCGATTGCGTTCGTAACGTTGTCGGCCAACGACGATTGAGCGCGCGGAGTGAACCCGCGAAGGCGTTTTGGGGAGGCAGAGGAGGCGTAAGGGGAACTCGCGAAGGCGTTTTGGCGAGGCAAGGGAGGCGTAAGGAAGAAAAAGTTTTTTCCCCCTTGACGCGGCGTAAATTGAAGTTATAATATTATAAATAGTTTTTTGCTCGTCGCGCTCCGCTTTTTTAAAGACGAGCCCAAAACTTTTGGGGCCATAGCTCAATTGGGAGAGCGCCGGCTTTGCAAGCCGGAGGTCGCCGGTTCGATCCCGGTTGGCTCCACTGCGCTAAACGTTGTTATCCCGGCGTTTGGCGACTCTTCGGATTTTTATCGCTTGCCGACGCTTTGGTAAAAAACAGATACGGCGTCTGTTTTTTAGGAGACGCGTCGACAAGCGTTTCTGTTGACGTAATGTATCGCAAGCAAAACGGTTAAGTTCGGCGCAATTTTCCGCGCGGGATAAAACGGTTCAAATTGGGGCGCCCCTTGCTTTTGACGATCGGCGTATGCGTATCCTCTTGTCTTTCAGCGGTTGCGCAAGAGGAAGGGACCGGAGGCCGCGACGCGATTTCGCATTGCCGAAACGTGCCGTGAGCGTCGACGATTTCCCGGCGGCGGTTCGATTTTTCGCGAATTTTCGCGCGTCTCAACCGTATAGATAACGCGATTTGCGACGAAAATAAAACGCGGCGGCGAGAAAATCTTCTCCGCGCTTCAAAAAACGCTTGACTTGCGGAGCGCGGCGGGTACAATTATAAGGGCTTTTCCGCGTTTTTGCGTTGGGCGGAGGCGATCTTGGACGTCGGCGGCTATCGAACGACGACGTCGCGTTAGTAAAATAGGAGTTGTTAAATGGCTTATACGCAAGAACTTAGAGAACGTAAAGACGTGCCGGCGGAAGACGCTTGGGATTTGACGCCGATGTTCGCGTCGGAAGACGCTTGGCGCCAAGCGTTCGAAAATTGGAAGAAATTGGCGGAAAAAGTCGAGGATTTTCGCGGCAAATTGGGCGACGTCGAAACGCTCGTTAAGTTTTTCGAATACGAACGAGAAGTCGACGTAACCGCCGACCGTCTCGGCGTTTACGCTTATTTGAAAGCGGTCGAGGACGTCGTCGACCCGGCGCGGCAAACGATGAAGGGCGAATTTTCGCTCGCCGCGAGCAAAGCGGCGGAAGCGGCGAGCTTCGTTCGACCGGAATTGCTCGCGCTTTCGGAAGAGCGTTGGGCCGAACTCCTCCGCGACGAGCGCTTGGCGCCTTGGAAGTTGAAGCTGGAACGTATTTTACGTTACAAACCGCACTCGCTTTCCGCGGCGGAAGAGAAACTCTTGGCGGCGGTCGGCGACGTCGCGGGAGCCTCCGGGAAGACCTTTCGCGTCTTGAACGACGGCGAAATGGATTTCGGAACGGTTTCCGACGAAAACGGGAACGAAACGCCGTTGACGCCGGAAACGTTCCAAGTCTTTTTGCACTCGCCGGTTAGAAGCGTTCGAAAAGAGGCGTTCGAGAAGTTTTACGCCGAATACGGCAAGCGGCAAAACACGTTGGCCTCGACGCTCGAAGGCTCGATTCGCAAAGACGTTTTTTACGCTAAAGCGCGAAATTTCGAAAGTTCGCTCGACGCCGCGACCTTTAGCGAAGCGGTTCCCTCGAGCGTTTGTCGCAATTTGGTCGAAACCGTCCGCGCCGCGACCCCGGCTCTTTACCGCTATTACGACCTGCGCCGCCGCGCGATGAACCTCGACGATATCAGGTTTTACGACGTTTACACGCCGATTTTGTCCGACGTTTCCGTCGATTATTCTTGGGACGCCGCGGTCGAATTGATTGGCGACGCGCTGTCGCCGCTCGGAGAAGAGTACGTCAAAACGCTGACGAAAGGCCTCACGACCGATCGCTGGGCCGATAAATACCAGAACAAAAATAAACAAAGCGGCGCGTTTAGCTACGGCGGTTACGATTTTCCGCCTTACATCATGATGAATTACAAGCCGAACGTCGTCGAAAGCGTTTTCACGTTGGCGCACGAGGGCGGCCACTCGATGCACAGCTGGTATTCGGCGCGCACGCAGCCTTACGAATATCACGACTACACGATTTTCTTAGCGGAAATCGCCAGCACGTTCAACGAACAACTCCTTGCGCGACGGCTTTTAGAGAAATCGACCGACTCGAAAACGCGCGCTTGGATCGTCAACCGCGAACTCGATTCGATCCGAACGACAATCTTCCGTCAAACGATGTTCGCCGAGTTCGAGTTGCGAACGCACGAGAAGGCGGAAGCGGGCGAACCTCTTACGGCGCAAGCGTTTCGGGCGATCTACCGCGAACTCCTCGACGATTATTTTGGGCCCGATTTCGCGATGGACGACGCGCTCGAACTCGAATGTTTCCGCATTCCGCACTTCTATCGCGGGTTTTACGTTTATAAGTACGCGACCGGGCTGTCGGCGGCGATCGCGTTGGCCGAGCGCGTTTTGAACGGCGGAACGAAAGAACGCGACGATTACCTTAACTTCTTAAAAGCCGGGTGTTCCGCCGATCCGCTCGACATTTTGAAGGCGGCGGGCGTCGATATGGAGAAACCGGAGCCGATCGTCGACGCGATGAAGCGCTTCGAAACGTTGACCGACGAACTCGAAGCGCTCCTCTTCGACCAACGCGCGGGCGGGAATTGGACGCAAGTGCAATTCTAGGATCTTAACTCGCCGAAATAAACGAGTTAAATAGAAACGGATGAAACCGGCGCTTCTCGAGGTCGCGTCGGATTTTGACGATAAAAAAAGCGAACGTCGCGTTAAAACGACGTTCGCTTTTTGTTGGACGCGACCGCAAACTCCGCGATGAAACGGGTTGCGGTCGACGCTCTTTAACGGCGTTATTGCGGACGGTACGCGGCCAACGCGACGATCAGCGCGACGAAGCCGACGCAAATCGCGAAGCTGACGACGAAACCGACGACGTCGCAAACGGTCGGACGGTTGAACTCGAGCCCGCCGAATTTGAACAAACGCTTGTCGTCGAAGCGGTTAGGATTCTCGTACGAGAGGCGCATTTCCTCCGCGTCGCGTTCCGGGTCCGGGTCGACCGGCGTCTTCATCTTGACGAAATAACGGTCGAGAAGAGCTTTGTCGCCGCAAGGCGTTACAAAACTTAGCAGAATCAGGAAGACGAACGGAAGAACGAGGCGCGTCGGAAGTCGCATCGCTTCGAGGGTTCCGTTGCTTGCCGAAACGAGGTCGAAACCGCAGCGTTCGTAAAGAAGAAAGTCGAGTTCGAACGAGCCTTTGCCTTTCAAGCTAACGCCGAGCGACGCCAAGTCGTCGACCGATTTGAAACGGTCGATCGAGCGGACGCGGGAGTCGCCGAGGTCTTCGGTTTGGGCGAATTTCGGGTCGAACAATTCGAGTTTCGGCGCGTCGGCGGCGACGTAAGTCTTTTTGCCGTCGACGATTTTAGCGATAACTTGACCTTTCGAGTCGACGACCAATTCGGCGCCGTTTTGGTCGAACGCCGCGACGCCGCCGCCCCAAAAGATCGCCTTGCCGCCGGTGCGGAACTCGTCGACGATCGTTTCGCCGAGCGCGATTTTCTTCGGCGTCGGACCGAGTTCCGCGCGAACCGCCGCGGCGCGTTCGACGTCGCTAAGTTGCGGAAGTTGCTTTTTAAGCTCGGTTTCGAGCTTTTGGCGTCGTTCGTTCCAAACTTGAATCGCGGCGTCGCGTCGCTCGACGTCGGTCGGCGAAACGGCGCGCGTCTCGCGAACGACGACAAATTCGTTCGTCGCTAAGTATTGCGGATTCGTCGTTAAGGACGGTTTAAGCTTCGCGACGTTCATCGGGATTAGGAAGAAGAGCGTCAATGTGAGCGCGATCGTCCCCCAAGCCGACCATTTGTTGGCCCGGCGCCAGTACAGCCCGATCCAAAACGGCGCGGCGAAGACGATCGGAATCTCCCAAGCGAATTTCAGCTGCTCGAAAACGTTCATCGACGCGAGCGAAACGACCGTCGCGCCGATAATGACGAGAGCGCCGCAAAGCCGCCCGGCGAAAACGAACGTCTTTTCGCTCGCGTTCGGGTTGACGTACGCCGCGTAACCGTTGCGGACGACCAGCGCGGAAACGACCAACATATAACAACTTGCGGAACTCATCAGCGCCGCCAAAAGGCAAGCCAACATCAAGCCGACCAAACCGCAGTTCAGCGGGCCGAGAAGTTCGCGGGTCGCGACGCCCCAAACTTTGTCCGGGTCGCTCGCCAACTCGACGTTGTTCGCGAGATACGCCAACGCGACGAGCGCGGTGAACGCCCAACCGATGGTGCAGAAACGTTTTAGGATGTTGCCGGCGACGAGGCCGAAGCGCGCGTTGTACTCCGTTTTCGCCGAGCCGCCGCCGGTCGCGATGAAGTGCGGTTGGCAGACGATGCCGAGGAGGTTCAGGAGCGTAATCGCCAAGATGTAGTGGAGCGGGAATTCGCCGCCTTTCGGACTCGTTAAAATTTCGAAGTATTCGGCCGGAACGCGGCGATGGAGCGCTTCGAAACCGTCGAGCGTTCCGGAAAGCTCGCGCGGAGCGGAGGTTGCGGCTTGGGGGGGCGCGGCGTTTTCCGCGGACGACGCGGCGTCGACGTCGGCGTTCGCGACGGCTTCGACGGGCGCGGCTTCAGTCGCAACTTTTGCCGTTTCAGCGGTTGCGACGGCGACGTTGGCGCCGCGCGTCGCGTTTTCGTCTTTTACCAGCGCGTTCAAGCCGACCGGAATCAAAATAATCGACAGGATAACGATAAAAATTCCTTGAATCAAGTCCGTCCAGTACGCCGCGCGAAGCCCGCCGAGAACGCCGTAAAACAAGACGCAGGCGGCGGTTAAGACGATAATGAATTGGTCGAAACCGACCGTCCAACCGAAAAGCGTCAACGTGTCGGCTCCAACGAGCGGCGCGCCCATCTTGCCGATCGCGGTCATGCCGACGCCAAGGTACACCATATAGAAAACGGCGCCAAAAATCATGTACGCGAACGCGAGCGCCTTGCTTTGGTAACGCTCCTCGAACCAATCGCCGAGCGTTAGACAGCGCATACGACGGTACCAAACGCCGCAAATCCAGTAAAACGGCGTTACAAAGAGCCAAAGAAGACCGCTCCAAACGCCGCTTAAACCGTTGGTAAAGGTCGTTTTAGCGGTAACGATCGGGTCGGACGCGTTCGTTCCGGCGCCGAACGCGGCGAACGTTTGGAAAATCTTGCCGAAACTGCGGCTGCCAAGGAAATAGTCTTCCTGTTTTTTGACGGATAACATCGACCAAAGGCCGATCAGCGCCATCGCGACGAAGTACGCGGCGAGGACGAGATAGTCGAGCGTTGTTAGTCCCATTCGGTTAAACCTTGTCGTTAAACGGGTTCGAGGTTGACGAAATGAAAACGGAAAACAAAATCGGCGGCGCGGCGCCGCGTCGCCGGTTAACGGTTGGGTTTTAGGATCGCGACGTTGTTAAACGTTTTGACGCGACGAGTTAAGGTCGACGCTTGCCGTCTTTCGGCGGTTGCGTCGCGTCGATCGACGGTTTCAGCAAGGGCGTTCCGAAGGGGCCGCGGCGAACGGTGAACGCGCCGGAACCGTCGTCGGCGTCGAGGATTGCGAGCGAACTGAAAAAGGTCGCGTCGGCGTAATCGGCGTAATGCAGGATCATCGCTTCAAGGCTGGCGGGAGGCGTCGGGGCGCCCCAATCGGGGAAGCGCGCGTGCGTCAGAACGAGGTGTTCGAGGCGGATTCGCGTTTCGTCGTCGAGCGCGACCGCGTCGGCGTAACGCTTGACAACGTCGCGACTTAAGATGGCGTGTCCGAGGAGTTCGCCTTCGACGGTGCGACGCGGCGCCGCGACGTGTTGCTCCATTTCGACAATTTTGCCGACGTCGTGTAAAATGGCGCCCGCGACGATCAGCGGTTTCGAGAGCGTTTTTTTCAGTTCCGGGCGAACGGCGCGGAAATGGTCGGTCAGCGCGACGGCGATTTTTGCGACCGAAAGCGCGTGTTCGAGGAGGCCGCCGGGGTAGGGGCGGTGATGGGCGCGCGAGGCGGCGGTTTCGAAGAGAACGTCGCGGTTTTCCTTGAAGACGCGTTGTAACAGCGTTAACAGCGGGCCTTTGCCGATTTGCGATTTTGCGAACGCAAGTATTTCGTTGGCAAGCGCTTCCGGTTCGACGTCGGACGAAGGGCGGCAAAAGTTCGGGTCGAAACCGTCGCGTTTGTCGGCTTCGATCGTTTCGCGAACGCGGCGCAACTCGAATTTTGGACCGTATCCGAATCCGGATTCGCGCAGGACGGCTCGGATTTTGTAAAATTTGCCGGCTTGCCAATCTTTGTCGCATTCGTCGAAGAACGGAGCGTCGCTCCAAATCGGCGTTTGAATCTCGCGCCATTTGTCGCGGAAAACCGTTTTATAATAAGGCTTTCCGTCTTTGGTGCGAAGTTTTTCCTTTTCGGCTAAAAGGACGAAACAGTCGGCTTCGAGCCCGATTTCGAGTTCCGAAAGGGTTTTGATCGGCGAACGCGCGCCTCCGTCGCCGGGGACGGGCGCGGGCGGTTGCGGAGGTTGCGTCATTGGCGGCTCCTTGCGGTTGAAGGGAGGGGAAAAACGGAATCGGTCGGCGCAAAAGTCGGCGACGCGGCGGTTTGCGGTTCTTCGTTGAAACGCGACGTTAAACGGCGTCGCGTCGAACGATTCTAAAAAACGTCGGAGTCGTCGTCCGGTTTCTTTTCGAGAACGAGCGGGAGTTCGACGACGAAGCGCGCGCCGCCGAGCGGGGAATCGTCGACGACGATTTTTCCTTGGTGTTCGCGGACGATTTTTTGCGTTACCGGGAGGCCGAGGCCGGTGCCGCCGCTTTTGTTTTTCGACGCGAAGGGCCGGAAAATCGCGTCGCGGCTTGCGGGCGGGACTCCGGGGCCGACGTCGTCGACGATAACGAAAACGCGTTTTTCGTCGGCGTCGAAACGGGTTCGCGCTTCGACTCGACCGCGGGGAAAGCGGGGAAATTCGGATTCGCTCGCGTTGGGCGAAACGTCGGAAGCGCTTGCGACGCCGTCGTTTGCGGCAGAATCGGACGGCGTTCGGCGGCGCGGCGGGGCGTCCGGGTCGTAATCTTTCGACGCTTCGATCGCGTTGCCGATCAAGTTGACGACGGCGCGGTGAATCTGCTCTTTGTCGAAGTAAAAGCGGGGAATCGACGCGTCCGGGACGAAGATCAGCTCGACGTCTAAATCGTCCGCTCGCCCGCGCGTCAGTTCGACGACGTCCTCCATCACTTCGTTAAAATCGGCGAACGACCAAACGGGGACGCGCTCTTTGCTGAACGTCAACATATCGAGAACGAGGTCGGAGATTTTCGTTTGATTTTTTTCGACGATGCGCCAACCCTTCGCGACGAGGTTTTCGTCGTGATCTTTGAGGCCCGCGTCGATGAGATAGCTGCCGCCGCGGATTCCTTGCAGAATGTTTTTGATGTGGTGCGAAAGCGCCGCGACCGTTTGTCCGATCGCCGCGAGCCGTTCCGCTTGGGCCAAGCCGACGTAATATTGCGCGTCTTCGATCGCCAGCGCCGCTTGACAACCAATTGCGATCATTAGCTTTAGATGGTCGAGCGTTAACTTTTTGGAAGCGCGTTCGTCGCGAACGTCGGCGACGGGCGACGGCTCCGGAGGGAACGACGCGGCGTCGTCGGGCGCGTAAATTTCGAACGGTCGCGAATCGGAGCCGCCGTCGGCGTCGATAAAAACCGGCGTTCCGAGGGCGTCGGCGTCGAGCGTCGGCGCGAAAAAACGTTCGTCGGAAC
>JAZNJF010000161.1:0-3719 GCA_045577885.1 Thermoguttaceae bacterium
GTTTTGCGCCGTCGACGCGGTAAAAACGCCCCGTCGACGCGCGGAACGACCGTTAAAATCGACAAATCGCGCCTTTTCCCAACGTTAAAATCGCGAAAATGTCGAAAAAAAGTTTTACTTTTTTTTGAAAATTTTATAAAATGAGGTAAAATAAAGTAAAGTCGAGCGAGTTTTTTTCCGAAAGGGCCGAACGCAAACGCCCGCCGTTTTCGGCGCGCGCCCGTTTGCCTTCCTCCGCCCCGCTTCGGCGTTCGCGCTCCCGCCTCCCTTTCCCCGTCCTTCCCTCCTTTGACTCCGTCAACGAAAGCGCGCTCAATGTTCCGATTTTTAACGTTCGTTTTCCTTTTCGCCGCGTCGACTTCCCCTCTCCTCGCGCAGGAAATCGTTTTTGAAGATCGTTTCGAAGGCTCGTTGAAGCCGGGTTGGGTTTGGCTCCGCGAAAACGCCCCTTGCCGCCGCTTTGTCAACAATTCCTTGGAGATCCTTTTCGAACCGTTCGGCGCCAACGAAGCGCGCAACGCCTTGGCGCGTCCGCTCAACTTTTTCCGTTGGCGCGACGGCAAAGCGGAAGGCGCCTACCGCGTCGAAACGATGTGCTCCTTTGTTGAAAAGCCGACCGCGCAGTTCCAACAATGCGGCCTTTATTGGCTTCAAAACGATCGCGTCGTCTTCAAGCTGGTTTGCGAATGCGTCGACGGAAAGATGTACATTTACCCCAATAAAACGCCGTTCGACGCTCAAGCGGTTAAACTGCGCTTGACGGTCGCCGATCAAAAAGTCGTCGCCGAGTTCTGTTGCGAAGGCGAGTCCTCCTTCCGCCGCGTTTACGAAGGTCGGCTCGAAATCGGGCCCGACGACCGCGTCGGCGTTCAATGTTGGAACGGTCCGCGCGACAATAAAACGCAATGGGCGCGTTTCCATTATTTTCGCGTCGAAAAGCTAAGCGATTAACGCCGTTCGTTTTTTGCGACGTCGGCAATCCTCGCTTCCCTTAGCGCGCTTCGCCGTTCCGGCGCGTCCGCGTCCTTCGAGCGGTCGTTTGACGCGTTACAATCAAACGAGAACTTAAAAGAGTTTCAAAAAATGTTAAGCGGCGTCGGAATCGTCTGTTTCATCGCGAGTTATTTTCTCGTCGGCGTTTTAGAAATCGCCGACTTCCGCTCCGTTCGCCGGTCGTTCGGGTTGCGTTGGGGCGCGATCGCGTTCGCCGTTCTCGGCGCGGTCGCTCAATCGGCCTTCCTTTATCACAACCATTTGGCGCAACACGGTCGTTTTTTATCGACGCCCGCCGGTTGGTTTTACCTGCTCGCGCTCGGGATCATTTTCGTTTACCTTTATTTGACGTTTGTTTCCCCGAAGGCGCGGTTCGGTTTGTTCCTCGTTCCGCTCGCGCTTTTGCTTTGCGGCGTCGGCGTCGCGGCGCCGGACGCGGCGTTCGATCCGAACGCTCCCGGTCGTTGGGCTCGCGGCGCGCACGGCGTTTCGCTCCTTTTGGCGACGCTCCTTTCGCTCGTCGGCTCGATCTCGGGCGCGATGTTTTTCTTGCGTCGTTCGCGTCTCAAGCGGAAAGTGTTCGTCGCCGACTCGATTCTTCCAACGCTCGAATGGTCGACGCGGGCGACTTGTTTCTCGGCGAACGGCGCGCTCCTTTTCCTCGGCGTCGGCGTCGCGAGCGGGCACTGCTTGAAAATTTTCGCGTCGGACGAGTCGTTCGCCTCGTTTTTCGGCGATCCGCTCGCCCTCGGCGCGACCGTTCTCTTCGTCGCGACGGCGGTTCGCCGCGTCGCGACGGCGCGGTCGACGGCGGTCGACAAAGGCGCCGAAGCGGCGTTTTTTACGCTCGTTTGTTCCGCGACCCTCGCCGTTTTGCTCCTTTTCGTCGCTCTTTTCGATCGCGGACATTGGCGCGCTTTGCCCGACCGTCCCGACGCGGCGCGCCCCGCCGAAACGGCCCCGGCTTCCCAAGCAGCCCCAATTCCGCAACCGCAAACGTCGACTCAACCCGCCGAAACGGTCCCGGCTTCCCAAGCAGCCCCAATTCCGCAACCGCAAACGTCGCCTTCGTCGGTCGACGCGCCGGAAAAACCGGAAAAAACGCCCGATTCGGCGTTCTCGGCGCCGAACGTTTCGACAAAATTCGCTCAAAACGCGCCCTCCCTCCTTGCCAACGTCGCGTCTCGGCGTCAAAATAAAGAAGCGCGTTTTTTCGGCGTTCGCCCGCTCGGCGTCGCGCCGTCCTTCCTTCCCGTTTCCTTCCCTCCGTTCCCGTTTGTCGACGCCGCGCCGTCGTTCGTTAAGGAGTCGTTTTCGCGATGATTCGAATCGTCGGCTTGAATAGTCGCACCGCGTCGATCGAGGCGCGCGAACTTTTTTCGTTCGACGCCGCCGGAGCCGAAAAGGCGTTGGCCGCTTGGCGCGTCGCGTTCCCGAACGTCGAAGCGGCGCTTCTATCGACCTGCAACCGAACGGAACTCTATTTCGCGTCGGAAAAAACGGAGCTTCCGGACGACGCGACGGCGCTGTCGACGCTTCTCTCGGTTAAAATGCCGAAAGCGGACGCCGAAACGCTCGTCGTCGAACGCGCCGACGCGCTTCATTCGTTCGGCGAACAAGACGCCGCCGCGCACCTCTTCGCCGTCGCGTCGAGTCTCGACAGCATGATCCTCGGCGAACCGCAAATTTTATCGCAAACGAAGCGCGCGTACGAGCTTTCCGTCAAGGCGCAAACGACCGGCCCGATCCTCAACGCGGCGTTTCAAACGGCGTTCAAGACGGCGAAGCGCGTTTCGGTCGAGACGGAGGTCTTCAAGCGCCGCGTCAGCGTTCCGAGCGTCGCGGTCGTCGACTTCGCGCTCAACATTTTCGAACGGCTGACCGACAAGAAAACGCTCGCGCTCGGCGCCGGGGAGATGGCGGAAGAAACGTTGAAATATCTCGCCGATTACGGCGCGCGTTCCGTCGTCGTTTCGAACCGAAGCCGCGACAAAGCGGAGAAACTCGCCGCCGTTTGGAACGCGACCGTCGTCGATTGGGACGCTCGTTTCGACGCGTTGGCCGACGCCGACCTTGCGATCGCCGCGACCGGAGCGCAAGAGCCGATCGTCAAACTCGACGATTACCGCCGAATCGAAGCGCGCCGTCGGGGCCGTCCTCTCTTCATTCTCGATCTTTCCCTTCCGCGCAACGTCGAGCCGAGCGTCGGCGACCGCCCGAACGTTTACCTTTATTCGATCGACGACCTCGAAGCCGCCTGCGTTCGCAACCGAGAAATTCGCGACCGCGAACTGCCTAAAGCGCTCCGCCTCGTCGACGAAGAGGCCGCGCGCTTTATGTCGGAGATCGAGTCGCGCCGTTCGATCGACGCGATTCGCAAACTCCGCGACGGTTGGAACGAAATCAAAGAGGCCGAAGTCGAGCGGCTGTTGCGCAAGATCGGCGCCGACCCGGAGACGCAAGGCGAAATCCGGTACGCGTTCGACCGCCTCGTCAACAAACTCCTTCACTCGCCGACGACGACGCTCCGAACCGACGCGCAAAGCCCTTCCGCGCCCGCGCTTCTCGACGCCGCCCGTCGACTTTTCCGGCTTTAACGATTTTTCCAGCGTCCGTCGAATCGGAAACGAATCGGAAACGAATCGGAAACGAATCGGAAACGAATCGGAAACGAATCGGAAACGAATCGGAAACGAATCGGAAACGAATCGGAAACGAATCGGAAA
>JAZNJF010000162.1:0-4687 GCA_045577885.1 Thermoguttaceae bacterium
TGGCTCACAGAACGACATGGCTACGATCCGACTTAAGATTAAAAACGGCGACGTTTACGTTCTCGCCGTTCCAAAACGCAAAAACGGCGACTCTTCGAATTTTCCGTCCGAAGCGCCGCCGTTTCTTTTTTCGTTATGCGCTTTGTTTCCCTCAACGTTTTTCAACGTTTTCAAAACGCGCTTTTCAAATTTATTCCGCGCTTCTCGACGCTTTCATCTCCCGCGATTTCAACGTTTTCCGACGTTTCCAACGCTTCCGGCTCGCGCTTCGTTTTGTCGCGATTCAAGCGAACGCAAAGCGCGAAAACGCCGAACGTCGCCGCCCCCGCTACGAGCGCGATAAACGCCGGGCGAAGCAAACCCGGGTAAAAAAACAAGAGCCATAAGCCAAAGCCAAAGCCGGTCGGCCCGACCAACGCCCCCGAAGCTATCCCCAGCGCCGCCCAAGCGACCAGCCCCGCAACCGCCGAAACAAGCGTCGCCGCGAAAATCGCTTTCGACAAACGACGCGCCGCGGCGTTAACTTTTTTATCGCGCAATTTCGCGACGAGCCAAGCGACGTAAAGGAGCGTAACGCCCGAAACGACGGCCCTTTCCGTCCAACCGTTCAAGACGACGAAGCGCTTGCCGTCCTCAACCTCAAAAACCCATCTAGGGCCGAAAGTCGTCGTTGCAAAGCACGCGAGCAAAACGCAAAAGAACGACGCGATCGTCGCAAGAATCGGACGCGGCTTCAAGACGTCGACGCAAAACGCCGGAAAGAGCCAAAGGGCGACGGACGCCGCCAGAACCGCCGCGCACGTCGCCGTCGCGTCCAAGTCGGGCGCCGACGCCGCGACGCCGACGCAGGCCGCCGCAATGAAAACGACGACGCCCCAAAACGCGAAAATTCGCTTAAAGTACCCGCCGACTCCGAGTTCCGCCTTCTCTTTTATTCGCTTTTCTCCCATTTTTACCTCCGTTTGGTCGCGGTAAAGGACGGCGCGCGTTCGCTTTCGGAAGCGCCGTCCTTTGGTTCCTTGCCCTAAACAAGATTATAAACGACGCCGCGTCAAAAATCAAGAGAAAAACCAAGAATGCGACCAAAAGAAGCAAAATAATTTAAAAACGGCGACGCTTCAAGTTTTTCCTCAAACCGCCGCCGCTCTTTTCCCCTTAAGCGAAGTTGTTTCTCTTAACGTTTTTCAAAATTTTCAAAACGACGCGTTTTGATTATCTCGCCGTTTTTCATTATTTTCAAACGTCCGCGTTTTCAGCCTCTTTCGCTCCGCCCTTCGCTTCTTCGGCGATGGAAAGGAGGTAAGCGAAAGCGCCGTAAGCCGCCGCCGAACACCAATAAAGGCAGAGCGTCGGCAGCCCTAAACACGCGCCGAAAACTCGCGAGGCCGGGTTCATCTCCGAAACCGCGCCCGACGCGCAAACGATCGCGAACGCCAGCGCGCCCAACGCCGCCGGAACGCCGATCGCCGTAAAAATCGACCAACGCAAACGCCGCGTCGTCGCGTAAACGCTTTTACCGAGCAACTTAAAAACTAGCCAAGCGACGTAAAGAAGAAAAACCGCGACCGCCGGCGCTTTGTTCTCCCAACCCGGCGCGCACGCGGCCTCGCCCCCGTAAAGAACCGACGCGCCGCCGAACAGCGTCAAAACGAGAGCGGAAATCGCCGTCGCGAGAATCGGGCGCGGGTTCAACGCGTCGACGCAAAACGTCGGAAAAAGCCAAAGCGCGACGAGCCCCGCCCAGAAAAAGCACGCTCCGGCGACCGCGGCGATCCGAGGCGCCCCGAGAAGCCCGCCGCAAACGCCGCCGAGAAGCAGAAACGCGCCCATCCCCAAAACGAAAACGACCCAAAACGCTAAAATTCGCACAAAATAACCGCCGACGCCGATTTCTTTCTTCGTTTTTGCCGATTCTTCGTTCATTTTTCGCCTCCAGTTTCGCGATTGTCGACGGCGACGTCCGATTCGCAGCGCGCCGTCGTTATATTATCTCATTTAACATTATAGGCGAAGCCAAGTCAAAAAACAAGTCGACAAGCGCAAAAAAAGAAAAAATTTCAAAAAAGACGCAAACGCCGATTTTTCGCGACGCGCGTTTCAGAAATCAAACGCGTCTTTCCCCGACAAGCGGAGCCCCGACGGCGTTTCGACGTTCCCAACGTTCCGCCCGACGCCGAAATCCGGACGGCGTTTCAACCTCGACCCCGCCTTCGCCCCGTCAAGCGGATTCCGGGCGACGCGCTTCTAAAACCGTTCCGACCGCCCAATTTTCCCCGCCGCCTCCCGCCGCCGCTCGAAGAACGTCGCCTTCCGGACTCCGCCGCTAAACGCCGTTCCGGGTTCGCGTCGGTTTCGGGGCGTTTAAAATTCGCCCTCGCCCGCCTTTGGGGCCGAGCCCCGCAACGAATACGCGACGCCGGCTTCGCTCCTCGCCCGTCGTCTCCCGCCTTAGAAAAGCGTCAAGTTCAAAGCGTCAAGAAATAAAAAAAAGCTCGAAAACTTACGTTTCCGAGCTTTTCAAGTGGAGAGTATGGGAGTCGAACCCACGACCTCAACATTGCGAACGTTGCGCTCTCCCAACTGAGCTAACTCCCCAATTTTTAAGCCGCCTAAGCGACCGCCAACCGGTTCCAACCGCTTACTTAACCTTGTCTCTTAAAAAGACTTAGTTTTGTTTGCGTCTCGTTGTCCCCAACTGACAAAAAAGATTTTAACCGATCTTCGCGAATTGTCAACGGGCAAAACCCAAAAATTTTCATTTTTTTTATTTTCGCCGCTTTCCCCCCAAAAAAACGCGCTTTTTCCCCGTTTATTTCCCCCATTCTCGCCATCTTATCTTTTGCGCTCGCCGTCAAAACGCGATTTTCAACATTCGGCTCCGTTCGCCCCTACGCGCGCTCTCCTTTCCTCGCCGTTTCCCCTCGTTATTAATAACGTATAGCGGCCGTCTCAACGCGACGCGCCGAACGCCCCGCCGTCCCTCGACCTCGTCGCCGATTTTCACGATAAAAACCGTCAAACGCCGAAAAAAATGAAGTTTCGGCGCGCTTCGACCGATATTTCATTGGAAGCGCCGCCGTCGACGCTTCGCCGCTCGCGACAAAGAACGCCCCCCTTTTCTTTCGCGAAAAAACGGTTAAAATTAACGGCAAAATGTTTTACAGCGCGACCGCTCGAACGCGCCCGTTCCCGATTCTCGCTTTCGCGACCTCCTCCGAACGGCGCTTTAGGCAGTTTAGATAAAAATTCGGGAATTTTATGGACGTCCTCAAACGCTTGGAAGGAATCGACGGTCTCGTCGGTTCGACGCCGCTCTTGAAAATCGACCTTCTTTGGCAAGGAAAGCCGCGTTCCGTCTTCGCCAAAGCGGAATACCTCAACTTGACCGGCTCGATTAAAGACCGGATGGCGGCGCACATCCTTCGTAAAGCCTTCAAAAACGGCGAGTTGCGTCCCGGCGCGACGATCGCCGAAGCGACGAGCGGCAACACCGGCATTTCGTTTTCCGCGTTCGGTCGGGTCGCCGGTTGCCGCGTCGTTATCTTTATGCCGGACTGGATGTCGGCCGAGCGTATCAACTTAATGAAGGCGTACGGCGCCGAAGTTCGCCTCGTTTCCCGCGAAGAAGGCGGCTTCAAAGGCTCGATCGCGTTGGCCGAAAAGATGCGCGCCGACGACCCGGAAAACGTCTTTTTGCCGCGTCAAATCGACAACGAGGACAACTGCGAGGCGCACTTCCTTTCGACCGGGCCGGAAATCGTCGCGCAACTCGCTCAATTTAACCGCGAACCGGACGCTTTCGTCGCGGGCGTCGGCACCGGCGGAACGGTGATGGGTTGCGGACGTTACCTCAAGAGCCGTTTCCCGAACGCGACGATTCACCCGCTCGAACCGTCGAGTTCGCCGACCCTTTCGACCGGATACAAGATCGGTTTTCACCGCATTCAAGGAATTTCGGACGAGTTCATCCCGGCGATTTTGAAGCTCGATCAGCTCGACTCGGTCGTTAAAGTCGACGACGGCGACGCGATTTTGGCGGCGCAAATGTTGTCGAAAAACCTCGGTCTCGGGGTCGGGATTTCGGCGGGCGGCAACCTCCTCGGCGCGCTTAAAATCCTCAACGAAATGCCGGAAGACCAAGCGCAAAAAGCGACGGTCGTTACGGTATTCACCGACGACAACAAAAAATACCTTTCGACCGATTACGCGAAGGTCGAGGAAGCGAAACCCGGTTTCCTTTCGCCGGAAATCGAACTTCTCGGCGTTACCGCCGTTCGCCTCCGTTAGTCTAACCTAATTATTTTCGGCGTTTAAACGGCGGTCGACGCTTTCGCGCGCCGCCGTTTCCTTTTTCTTGCGCTAAAAATTCGTTCCCTCCTTTTCTTTCCTCGACTTTTCCCCGCCTTTTCCCGACTTCAACCCGATTTTTAACAGCGTCGCGCCTCGACGCCGCCCGGGCCCTTCTTTCCTTTCTTTCTCGTCTATCTAATTGAAACGTCGCGACTTATCGCCCCGTTTTTCCATTGACGAACGCCGAACCGACGCGAGCGTTTCCGCTTCTCCAAACCGCCGCTCGAATTAACGCCCAACGCGCGCCCTCCCCGATTTCTAAAAGCCGACGCGACCAAGTCGCGGCGCCAAGCGACGAACGCCCTCCGAAAAACCGTCGAAATCAGAAGTCGCCCCG
>JAZNJF010000163.1:0-4254 GCA_045577885.1 Thermoguttaceae bacterium
CAAGTCAGCGTCGCGCTTTGCTTCGCGGCGTCGTAGGCGCCGAACTTAACGTCGGTCGGAGCGGACGGCGCGACGCCTTGGTATTCGTAAGCGCCGAGGTCGGCGGCGGTTCCGGAGACGCGAGCGGCGCCCGCCAAGTCGGTTTCGGACGCGGACGTTCCGGTCGCGAGGTCGATAACTTGGGCGTTTTTCGCGAGGGCGTAGTCGCCGTTTTCCGCGTCGGCGAAGAGCGGTTTCGACGCGTCGTAAGCGAGCGCGCCTTCGGCTCCGTCGTCGGTCAAGACGGTTTGGAGCGAAACGCCGGAGACCGCGGCGCCGTTCCCGACGAAGATCGAGTCGACGGCTTGAGAACCGTTCGCGGCGGAGACGAACGCGGCGCCGGCGGCGTCGTTGTCGACGACGGTCGCGTTGACGAGGAGCGCGGCGCTCGACGAAGCGGCGACGTAAATCGCGCCTTCCCCGTCGGCGACGTTGTTCGCGATCAAGACGTCGCGGAGGACGGCGGCGCGGGTTTCGGTCGTTTCGGCGGCGGCGATTTCGGCGTTCGAGAGAACCGCGGCGGATTCCGAAACGGTCGTCGAGCCGAGCAATTCGACTTGCGACAGGTCGACTTCGTAAGAGACGCCGTCGAAGCAACGGTAAACGAGCGGGTCGCGGACGTCGCTCCAAGGTTGCAAGGTCGCCGAAACGGCGCCTTCGCCGTTCGCGATCACCGGCAACGACGCGAGAAGCATCGCGGGCGCTTGCACGCCGTGCGTTTTTTCTTGATAGTTGTAGAGAACGGAAACGAAATACTCGTTTTCGCCCAACGCTTCGTAACCGATTCTATCGGACGTGAAAATATACGTGCCGTTCGCGTTGAAGAATTCGCCGTAATAACCGTCGTCTGCATAAACGTCGTCGAGGTCGAGCGTCGCGTTTTCGAGCTTCAGGACGAACGCGAACGAAACGTTGCTTTGCAGCGTCATCCCCTGCGCCGCCGAGAGGTCTTCGGACCAAAGTTGAACGCTCCACGGCCCTTTGGTCGTCGTCGCGTCGGACGCGGGAATTTTGTCGTCGCCGAAATATTTATTCTTGCCTTTGCCCTTTTCGTATTCGTAAGCGTCGTCGGTGGTCTTATCGGTCAAGACGGCGGCCAAGCGAGCCGAATAGCGGTCGGTCAAACCGACTTTGAAGGCGTTCGACGAGGCGGAGGCGGTTCCGTCGGCGTTCGTCGCGGCAACGACGAGTTCGACGTCGCTCAGGTCGAGGTCGAGCGCGTAATCTTCTTTCGCGAGGAATTTCAGCGTCAACGCGTTCCCGGAGACGGTCGGCTCGGCGGCCAACGCGTCGGAGAGTTCGGCCGGGAGCTTGACGGAGTACGTCCAGTCGCCGGCGCTGAAGTATTTCGAGAGGTCGATTTCGACCGTTTCGCCGAACGCCGCGGAGACGTCGGCGATCGTTCCGGTCGCTTCCGGCGCGACGACTTCGTCCGTCGCGAACTCGAAATCGCCGCGATAGATCGCCGCGCCGTTTTCCGCCGCTTCGTTCCCGACGAGCTTCGAGCTTTCGACCGAAATCCAGCCCTTGTCGGCGATCGCGCCGCCGCTAACGCTCGCGACGTTGTTCGAAAGAACCGCGTCTTCGAGGTAGAGGTCGCCGGCGTTGGCGATCGCGCCGCCGAAGTCCGCCGAGCCGTTCGAAATTTCGATCGAACCGAGCTTGACCGTCCCGCTCTTGATCGAGAACGCGCGGTCGACGTTGTTCGCGTCGATCTCGAACGTTCCGCCGTACCCGATAATCGTCAAGGCGCCTTGCGTCGCGTCGTCGAGTTCGATCGAGATCGCTTTGTCGCCCGGTTGGAAGGTCAGCGTTCCGCCGCCGACGATAAGGATCGCGTCGTCGCCCGGCGTCGAAGCGGCTTGCGCGATCGCGGCGTTGAGCGCGTCGAGCGTCAAATCGTTTTTCGCGATTTCAATCGTCGAAACGGCGTCCGCCGAGTAGTCGCCGAACGACTCGTACCCGTTGAGCGCGGTCAAAATCTCCGGCGAAACGGCCAAAAGTCGGCGATCTTCCAAAGTCTCCGTCGCGAGGCGCCGCGGTTTCATCGGAGCGCGTTCGCCGCGCTTTTGGGATTCGCTCTTAAAATTTCGAAAAATTCTCGACATCGTCGCTATTCTCCTTGCAAAATAATTCGCGGCCGCGTCGTTCGTCGACGGAACCGACCTCGCCGTTGAGAAGCGTTCGTTAACAACGTTCGTTCCTCAACGCGCTTTCGCCGCCCGCCGTCGTTAACGCAACGACGCCCGCGACGCCTCCTGATTTTTTATTCGATACCCGGCGCGCCGTTAAGTTTCCGCAAAAACGCAAAAATTTCGTCGCGCCGTCTCTTTCGTTCCGTCTTATCGTTCGAATCGCTCCAATCGTCGCAACCGGGAGCGGCGACGCGGGAACTTCTCCCCGGAACCGAAAAAGTTCGTCGGTATTATCTTTACGTTTCGCGCTCCAATTGTCAAGAGCCGCCCCCGTTTTTTTTGCGTTATCTAAAGATTTTCGCCTAAAAAAACTAACGAGACGCTCCGCCAACGCGCGGTTATCGGTTTTGTCGACCTTTTAAGTTGTCAAAGTTGACCTTCCGCGACGATAAATTCCAAAACGCGTTCGGTTCGCCAACGATTGTTTCGATTTTAGCGACAATGCCGCCGTCGCCGCCGTTTTCCTCTTGCTCGCCCTTATTGCCTTGCGCGTTCGCCGCCCGTTTCTCGCCCCTTCCCCGCCCTCCTATTTTATCCATTCGCCCCGTTTCACCCGTTCCGCTTTTCTTTTCTTTTTTTCAACGTCGCGTTCTTCTCGCCGCGCCGACTCCGGCCCGGCAAACTTTGCCGTTTTTTCCGGTCGCAACGGCGACGACGTAAAATCTAAAACCGAAAACTTTGCCGAACCGTTCGTTTTTCCGCTCAACAATCGAAAGGGCCGTCCGATGCGTCGCGTAAAATCCGCCGTTTCCGTCTTGTTTATTTTCGTCGTTTTCGCTATTTTTACCGACGTCGCCGTTTTTCCGCGAAGTTTCGCGCAAGGCGGCGCGGTTTCCCGAACGTTTTTCGCGCAAACGGAGCAAAATTTCCAAAACGTTCCGCGCGGTTCGTTCGCTCGACGAGCGTTTCCGTTCGTCAACGTTTCGAGCGAGCCGATTCGGCTCCTCGGCGCTCGGGCGAGCTGCGGCTGCGTTCGCGTTTTCGTTCCGAAACAAAAGACGTTCGCTCCCGGCGACGGCGCGTCGGTCGTCGTCGAGCTCGACGCGGTTCGTTTCACCGGCGTTCGCGACGCGACCGTTTTCGTTTACTTCGCCGCCGAAAGCCGACCGGAGCGAATCGAAATCCCGCTCCGCGTTCGCGCTCTTATCGTCGACGACGTTCGAGTCGAGCCGCCGCGCTTGCGTTTCCTCGTCGACGAGCTCGCGACGCCGGAAAACGCCCCGAAACGGAGTCGTCGAGCGGTCGTTTTCGCGCCCCTCGGCGAGCGAATCGTTCGCGCCGAATCGTCGACGCCGTTCGTTTCGGTTCGACTCGAAACGCCGCGCCAAATCGGAGCGGAGCGAGCGACGCCCCTTCTCGTTTCGGTCGGCGAAAGCGCGCCGGTCGGGCCGTTCGACGCGGTCGTTTCCCTTTGGTCGGACGGTTCGAATCGGCGCGCGCCGACGACTCTTTCGGTCGAAGGAACGGTTCGCCCGGGCCTTTCCGTTTCGCCGTCGACGCTGAATTTCTCGGCGTTCCGCTCCGGCGCGCCGGTCGTTAAGAACGTCGTCGTCGCGTCGAGCCGACCGTTCGCGCTCGCTCGGGTCGAGTCGCCGGACGCCGCGTTTTCGGCCCGAATCCCCGACGCGCCCGCGCCGAACCCGACGGTCGATCCCGTCCCCGACGCCGCCGAGTCCGCCGCGCCGTTCGTTCTCGTCGTTCCGGTCGTTTTCGATCCGACGCGCCTTCCGCCGAACGCCGATTCGCTCCGAACGCGGTTCGTCGTCGAAACGTCCGACGGTCGCGTCGCCGCTTTCGACGCGTTCGCCTTCCTCGACGAAACGCTCGACGCGACCGAAACGCCGAAATAACGCCCAAACGCCTAAACGCCCAAACAACGCAAGTCGACCGCCTTGCCCCGACGTCGTTTTTTTCTCAAACGCCGCGCTTCCCCCAAACGCCGCGCTCCCCCCCGCCCGCCGAATTTGCCAAATCGCGCCGACTCGAAAAATCGCGTCGGCGACGTCCTTGAAAAATTTCC
>JAZNJF010000164.1:0-11906 GCA_045577885.1 Thermoguttaceae bacterium
AAAACGCCGGCAATCGCGTAAGCGCTCGGGTTCGTCCCCATAATCGCCGTCCATTGCCGCTGCGTCGTTTCGGTCTCGGCGATCCAAAACGCCTCCGAGACGGCAAATTCGACGCGACGCGTCGAAGCGTTCTTCTTCGACGCCGGATACGCCCCGGGCGGACAGTACCGAAACGCGAACTCGACGCCGCCGATTTCGAGCGTTTTGCGGTCGCCCGCTTTCAGATTCGCGACGTCGTCCCAAGCGAACGACGTTTCCGCGTCGCTCGGCGCGACCGCCGCCGTCTCTTGCGCCGCGACGAACGTTTCCGCCGTCGAAAGGAGCGCCGCCGGAATCGCAAGCGCCGCCGCTAGCGTCGCGACGCGCCGTTTCTTCGTTTGCCGTTTCATCGTCTTTTCTCCTTATTTTTCAACGTTTCCGACGACGCCGACCGTCGCGCCGCGACTTAGCGTCGCCGCCGTTTGACGTTATTTTAGCGAAGCGGCGACGCGGCGTCAAGCAAATTTCGGAGAAAAGCGACAAAATTTAACGAAAACGCCCGCCGCCGACGCGACGCTCCGCCCCCCATTAACAAAGGAGAAATTTTGCGTCGCGCCAAGAAATAAAAAACGCGGCGTCCGAAGAGAAAACCTCTCCAAACGCCGCGCTTTTTCGATTCAATCGCAAACCGGCGAAAAACGTTTTCGTCGGCTCGCGCCTTTCAACTAACGGCTCTCGCCGTTAAGTCGTCGGTTCCGAAAATCAGAACCAACCGCCGTACATCACGATGAAACCCGCCGCGACGACCGAAACCATGCTCATCAACTTGATAATGATATTGAGCGACGGGCCCGTCGTGTCTTTGAAGGGGTCGCCGACGGTGTCGCCGACGACGGTCGCTTTATGGCATTCCGAGCGTTTGCCGCCGAGATCGGATTCGACGTTCGCTTCGACGAATTTCTTCGCGTTGTCCCAAGCGCCGCCCGCGTTCGCCATATAAACGGCGACGCAGAAACCGGCGGTCAGCGTCCCGACCAAGAGGCCGATAACGCCGGTAACGCCAAGCGCCAAACCGACGACGATCGGGAGAACCAAGCCCAACAACGACGGAGCGATCATTTCTTTTTGCGCCGCTTTCGTCGAAATCGCGACCGGCTTTTCATAGTCCGGCTCGGCTTTGTATTCCATAATCCCCGGAATTTCGCGGAATTGACGACGAACTTCTTCGACCATCCCGGACGCCGCGCGCCCGACCGCCATCATCGTCATCGCGCCGAAGACGAAGACCGCCATCGCGCCCATAAAGATACCGACGAGAACTTTCGGGTTCAACAGGTTGCAGGAATAGTAGTTCATCCAGTCCATCATCGTCGCCGTCTTGACCGGAACCATTTCGACCGGGTCGTCCGCTTTCGCCGGAACGAACGGGCAGGCCTCCGCGACTTCGGCGTTAATGAACGCCGGGCCGTTTTCGGTCGTCAGACCGGCCCAAGCCGCGTTGGAGTCGGCCCAAGTTTTGTCGGCGCCGCGATAAATCGGGTTTTCCGGATTCGGGTTGTTGACTTGTTCCGGGAGAACCAAGAACGATTTCGGGAACCATTCGCGGCCCGTCTTCGCGTATTCGGCTTTTTCCGCTTCGACGGCTTCTTTACCGGCGTAGTAAACGGCGAACTCGTCCGAAACCTTGTAATAACCGGCTTGCGCGCCTTCGGTCGCTTCGATCTTTTCGACCGCGGAAGCGCCCCAGCGTTCGAAACCGACGCGGACTTCTTCGACGTAAGCGGCCAACAACGCGAGCGCGGTCAGAGCGGCCGAACCGATCGCGAAACCTTTCCCGGTCGCGGCGGTCGTGTTGCCGAGCGAGTCGAGCGCGTCGGTGCGTTGGCGAACTTCTTCCGGAAGACCGGCCATTTCGGCGTTGCCGCCGGCGTTGTCGGCGATCGGGCCGTAAGCGTCGGTCGCGAGCGTAACGCCGAGCGTCGAGAGCATCCCGACCGCCGCGACGCCGACGCCGTAAAGACCGAGCGAGAACGTCTTAACGTTCGAGAAGTCGAAACCGGTCGTGCAGCCGAACGCGAGAATCGTCGCGACGCCGACGATGACGACCGGAGCCCAAACGCTGAACATACCTTCGGCGATACCGGCGATAATGACCGTCGCCGGGCCCGTTTTCCCTTGGCGCGCGATGCGCTTCGTCGGTTCGTATTCGTACGCGGTGCGGTATTCCGTCCATTTGCCGATCAACCAACCGGCGGCCAAACCGACGACGACCGAAACGCCCGCCCACTTCGCCGTGCCCGGAAGGAGCGCCGCCGAAATGAGAATCGAGAGAATCGCGATGATAATCGACGGCATATTGACGCCCTTGCCGAGCGCCTTCAAGAGCGTGCCTTGGTCCGCTTTTTCGTCCGTGCGAACGAGGAAAACGCCGTAAATCGACAGCGCGATCCCAACCGCCGCCAAAAGAATCGGCAGGAAGAGCGCGCTCATTTGCGTCGAAACCGGCGCGTTCATCGAAGCGTAAGCGGCGACGCCGAGCGCGGCGCTGGAGAGAATCGAACCGCAGTACGATTCGTACAAGTCGGCGCCCATCCCCGCGACGTCGCCGACGTTGTCGCCGACGTTGTCCGCGATGGTGGCCGGGTTGCGGCGGTCGTCTTCCGGAATCCCGGCTTCGACTTTACCGACCAAGTCGGCGCCGACGTCCGCGGCCTTCGTGTAAATGCCGCCGCCGACGCGAGCGAACAACGCTTGCGAAGAGGCGCCCATCCCGAAGCAGAGCATAACGACCGTAATTTCCGTCAAGTCCATCGTCCAGTTGAACATCGGGAAAATCCAGTACAGCGCGCCGAACCAAAGGACGACGTCGAGAAGACCGAGACCGACGACCGTCAAGCCCATGACCGCGCCCGAACGGAACGCGACTTGCAAGCCTTCGTTCAACGATTTTTGAGCGCCCGCCGCGGTGCGCGACGAAGCCCAAGTCGCCGTTTTCATCCCGAACCAACCGGCCAAACCGGAGAAGAAACCGCCGGTAAGGAACGCCCAAGGAACGATCTTGTTTTGAACGCCCGGCCCCCAAGCCAAGTACATCAGGAACGCCCAAATCACGACGAAGAAAATCGCGACGACTTTATATTGTTGCTTCAGATACGCGTTGGCGCCCTTGCGAACCGCCGCCGCGATCTTGATCATTTCTTCGTTCCCTTCGTCGGCCTTCATCATCGTCTTGAAGAACTTGACCGCGAAAACCAGCGCGGCGATCGCTCCGGCCAACGAGAGAATCCAAAGAAACCCGAAAAGGCTAAAGAACCCGACGCGATCCGAATCGGCGACGGTTTCGACCGCTTCCGCGGGAGCGGCGACGGCGGCGTCCGCGGCGACTTGAGCCGCTTCTTGCGCGAAACTCGGAGCGACCGCCCCGAAAACGAGCGACGCGAGGAACGCGCAAGTCAGCCCTTTCGCTAAATTTTTATTGATTTTCATAACAGAAAACCTCCTAAATTTTGACTTATATTTCCGACGCGAACGGCTTCGCGCAACGCGCGACTTTTCCGCTTCAAATCAAAAGAGGCGAACCGAAAGCAACAGCCGAAAAAATCGACGGCGACTCGCTCCGTCGGAAACAGAAACGCTTCTTGCGCAAAAAATCGCCGCTCGGCGTTTGCGCAAACGCGTACGCCGTTATTATTCGCGGTATTCGCTATTTTGTCAACCCCTCGGCGCGTTTTTCCTTCCCTAGTTTTCCGAATCGCGCCCATTTTCTCGTTTTTTCTTACCTTGCTTGCCAAAAACACGTTTCTTTTATCTTTATTTCAATCCCGAATCATAAAATCCGGCGCTCCTTTCGCTTTTCAAAAAATTTCTCGAAAAATTTTAAAAAGACTAAAAAAAAACTTGCAATCGCTTTTCAACTCCGTTAAAATAAAGCTGAAGCGACGGGAAATTTAGCGCGATCCGCTTCTCCCGCCGTTTTCGTCTCGTTTTTTCTTTCTCCAAACTTTTCACCGCGATCGCCGCCGCCCGAACCGTTGGCCGCCCCGACCGTCGCAACCTCAACCGCCCTTTTCGTTACATTTTTCGAAAATTTCCTCGAAACGCGGAACCTCGCCGCCTTCGACGCGTTAACAATTAACGTTCCGACGTTGAATAACGCCCCGAACGCTCGGCAAGCGGACGCGCTTCGATTCGGCATACCTATTTTCACTTTTCAACCGATTCGGCAATTATCGTAATTACCGTTTATTACTTTATATTTTAACGCGAAAGGTTACTTATGACGTTCCAACTTGTTAATATAGGGGGGAAAAACCGATTATACCGACGCGGCTTCACGCTCGTCGAACTCCTCGTCGTCATCGCCATCATCGGGATTTTGATCGGCTTGCTCTTGCCGGCGGTTCAAGCGGCCCGCGAAGCCGCGCGTCGGATGCAATGCACGAACAATATGAAACAAATGGGTCTCGCGATTCACAACTTCAACGACGCTCGAGGCGGGCTCCCGCCGGCGGCGGTCGCTTGGCACCGCGCGACGTTTTGGGGCCTGATTTACCCGTTCGCCGAACAACAAGCGTTGTACGACTGCTTCTGCAAAGACCAAACCGGCTCCGGCGGCTTCGTTACGCTCGGCCAATACTTCTGGAACACCGGCGGCAACTGGAACGGCGTTACGCTGACCGAAGAAGAGAAAAAAGGGTTCGCCGCCGTTCCGTATATGGTCTGCCCGACGCGCCGCTCCTCTCCGGCCGCCATCGATTACGTTAGCACGTCGACCGGCGACTGCGCCGCGGGCCCTTGCACCGACTACGCCATCGTTATGTCGACCGACTCGAACTCCGGTCAAAACGGCAAATCGTCCGCGTCGAACCACGACGGGCACTATTACGTTCGCGTCGTCGAAATCCGCAACGACAACCGTCAAACGTACCAACGCGGCCCGTTCCGCGGCTCGAAATGCCAAGACGAACAGTTCGGACGTTGGCAACCGCGCGACACAATGGCCCGCATCACCGACGGCACGAGCAACCAATTCTTCATCGGCGAAAAACACATCCCGATCGACGGTCTCGGCGTCTGCAACACGACCGCTCCGTCGACGAACAACTGGTCGCAATGCCACGACTGTTCGTATCTTTGCGGCGCGGAATCGACCGGCTCCGCCAGCTTCGCCCGTTGCTTGGTCAACTATTGGGAAGGCGGCAAACCGTATAGCACGCTCCAAAACGGCTTGGCCGGGCCTTGGGACAACCTCGCCGCCGACAATCACGCGTCGATCAACTGCGGTTTCGGCTCTTGGCACCCGGGCGGCGCGAACTTCCTCCTCGCCGACGGTTCCGTCCGCTACTTCGCCGCGACGACCGCGCATACGATTCTCGGTCGCTACGCCACGGTCGACGACGGTCAAACCCCGGAAGCCGACTGATTCTCGTTCAACCGTTGAAAACGAACGCGTTCGCCGCTTTCCGCTCCGAGCGCGTTCGCTTTCTGTTTTCCTTCCTTTCCCTTTCCTTATCCCTTTCTTTAAATTCCCGTTAAAACCTCAACCGACGGAAAGGCCCGCCGATGAAAACCCCTCGCTATTTAACCCTTTGCGCGCTTTTGTTCGCCGTCGCGGTCGTCGCGACCGGTTGCGGCAAGCCCAAGGTAACCGGCAAAGTTACGTTCGCCGACGGTTCCCCGCTGACGGTCGGCACGGTCAACTTCACCGACGACAAAATCATCTGCAAAGGCTCGATCAAAGACGACGGAACCTTCGAGATGCGCACGCTCAAACCGGGCGACGGCGTCCCGAAAGGCTCCTACAAAGTTTACCTCACCGAAACGATGCGCTTCGGCGACGTCGAACGAGAAACCGCGACCGGCGAAGCGACCGCGACGATGCTCGGCACGACGAACGACGTTCCGCCGAAATACTCGAATCCGGAGCAAAGCGGCTTGACGATCGACGTTAAAGGCTCCATGACGTACGACATTACGATCGAACCCGACGCCGAATAACGCGAAGTCGGTTCTCGTCGCGCGACGCGCCGAAACGCGTTTTCGGGCGTCGCGTCGGAGACTCCGCCGTCGCGAACCGTCGTTTTTTTTCGCCGTTAAATCCTTGAACGCGCTCGCCTTGCTCGGACGCCGTTTTATTTTAAATTAAGACGCGTTATGAAAAAGATTTCGTCCCCCGCCGTCGACGACCAAAATCTCGAACCGCTCGCCGAGTTGCTCGCCAAAACGGAAACGGAACCGCAATCTTGGTTCGTCCAAACCCGCGAACTTGCGAAACGTTTTCTCAACAATATCAACTGCGAACGCCTATTCGCTCCTTGCCTTATATGCGGCGATCGTATTTTAGGTTATTTGGAGCGCTATTTTCCCTGTTTCCGCCCCCAAACTTTAACCTTCGAGCTGAACCATAAGATTTTCGGCAAGGTCGACCAACGCGAACATTTTTTGCCGGTTCGCTTTCAAACGATCGTCGACCGAATCGCCGCCGACGGAAAAACGACGGAAGAAAGCGAAAAATGGCGCCGCCTCGCTCGATGGTGCGCGAAGCGTTATCGCGTCGAATTTTTTCGCGACACGACCAGCTTGAACAACGCGTTCGCCATATTCGACCCCGACTCCGAAGCGCAGTACGAACCGGAAATCCCGCTCGAAGAAAAGCAAGCGTTCTGCGATAAATTTTTCGTCGACGTTCTCAAAATCTTAAAGGACTGCAACTTTGTCGAACTCCCGCGCAACGAAATAACGCGTCTTATCAACTTGCGCCGCCCCGCGTCCCTAACGATTAAAGCCGACTACGACGGTTTCGAAGAATACCGCGTCTTCGTTCGCGGGGTCGTGAAAACGGATCCGTTCGTTTATCCGCGCCGAAAAAGTTTGGGCCGCGTCGTTACCGTCGAGAGCGAAATATTGAGCCGCGTTTGCGTCGTAACGCGCAAGAAAATATTCGCCGACGACGGAAGCGAACAGGAAAGCATCGTCGTCCTTAAACTTTTCAAGCATCTGTTGCTGGAAGACTTAAAGCAAGTTCTGCCGAACACCGAGTTAAAACTTCCGCTGTCCGACGCGCTAAAACTCGCCGGCGTCGGCGCCGCGATATTAACCGCCGCCATCGTTAGATTTTGCCTATTTGCGACAAGTTTTGTCGCCGGTTTCTTTACCTTGGCGTCGACGATGGTCGCTCAAACGATCAAAAGCGCGTTGGGTTTTATCAACTGCCGAACGAAATATCAGCGTCGTCATTTGAGTTCCCTTTATTCGCAAACGCTCGCCTCGAACCGCGCCGCGATTTCGCTCCTCGTCGCGCTCGCGGAAGACCAAGAGGTCAAGGAAATCGTCCTCGGCTACTTCGCCGCGTCGCAATTCGACGATTGGGCGACCGAAAAAGAAATCGACGACGTCGCCGAAGCTTGGCTCGCCGACCGCTTTAAGCTCGACGTCGACTTCGAATCGGACGACGCGATTCGCAAACTCCTCGAAAAACGCTTGGTCGAGCGTTGCGAAAAAGACGGCGAAGTCCTCTACCGCGCCGTTCCGCTCGACGAAGCCCTTAGTCGCCTCGAAAACGACTGGAATTCGCTCTGCGCGAGCGCGGCGAGCGTCGCGTAAAATCTTCCGTTCGTCCCCGCGTCTTCCGTTCGACGCCGCGTCGTTCGAGCGGAAGACGACGGGGGCGTTTCGGCGCTTTTCTTTTTTAACGCTCTCTCCTAAACCGCGCCGTTCCCGCAAACCGCCTCCTTTGCCTCCTTTGCCTCGCCCCGAAATCCGACGCGGAATCCTTCGCGTCGTCGAGTAAAACGGGGAAAAACGCCTCCTCCCCCCTTTCCGACGCGCTCGAAAAGGGCAAAATAAAGGGGAGCGGACGTTTCGCTTCTCGCGCTCACGTTCGTTTCGTTTTCCTTAATTCCCGCATTTCCCGTCGCTTCTTGATTCGTCGAAAGTCGCCCCGATGTCGAAACGAGAAATTTACCGCATATTGGACGCCGCCGCCAACCGAGGTCGCGAAGCGCTCCGCGTCGTCGAGGACGCGGCCCGATTTTTGGAAGACGACGCCGAGTTGACCGCGCGCCTCAAAGAAACGCGACACCGCTTCGCCGCCGCGCAAAACCGCTTCGACCGCCGCGAACGCCTCGACGCTCGCGACGTCGTCGCCGACGTCGGGACCCGCGTCGAAACGGAAGACGAGTACCGCCGAACGTCGTTGGCCGACGTTTTAGCCGCGAACTTCGCGCGTCTCCAAGAAGCGGCGCGCAGTCTCGAAGAGTACTCGAAAATCGTCGCGCCGGAAGTCGCTCGCGATTGGGAGCAAATCCGATACGCCGCGTATTCGCTCGAAAAGATCGCCTTCGACGCGTTGGCCCGACGCGGTTCCGACCCGTTCGAAGAGCTCGCCGCCGAGTTCGCCGCCCCCGCCGAATCGGTTTCCTCTCCGGAACCGACGGTCGCGCCGCAACCGGTCGAAGCGCCCGTCGAGCCGGAGCCGCTCCCGTCGGAGCCGGAGCCGACGCCCGCGCCGGAACCGCTCGAAACGCCGGTCGAAACGGTCGCCGCGCCCTTTATCTTCGGCGGCGCCCCTCGACCGAAAACCGCCCGCGAAGCGCGCCGCGCCCGCCTCGAAACCGCGTCTCTTTGCGTTTACGTCGACCCGGCGCGCCCGGACGGCGAACTCCGCGACCTCCTGCGCGCCGATATCGACGTTTTCCAAATCGTCGTCGACCCGAACTCGCCCGACGCGCCGGACGCCCAAACGGAACGCTTTTTCAAACGTTGGCGCGAAACCGGCTCGCAAACCCGCGACGTCGAGTCGCGCCCGCTCCTCTTCCTCCGCGATTACGTCGATTGGGCCGCCGCGCTCTCCTTCGACGGCGCGACGGTCGACCGCGGGTTCGATTGGAACGTCGCTCGCGAAACGCTCGGCCCGGACGCGCTCCTCGGCGCGACCGTTTCGACGCTCGAAGAAGCGGAGGCGGGCTTGCGCGCCGGAGAACTCGGCGTTCTCGACTTCCTCGAAGTCGGCCCGGTTTTCGCGGCGCAAACCGGCGAGCCGACCGGAACCGCGCTCTTGCGGACGATCGTCGACCGCGTCGAAGGCGAGCCGTCGATTCCGCTCTTCGCGTTCGGCGGCGTCGACTTCCAAAACTGCGACGAAGCGTTCGACTCCGGGTTCGAGCGGTTGGCCGTCGGCGCCGCGATCTTGAACGCTCCGGACAAACGCGCCGCCGCGAGCCGCTTCAAATGCCTTTTCTAAAGCGCCGCGAGCTTGACGCTCCGGACGCGGCGCCGCCGCGAGCCGCTTCAAACGTCTTTATCTAAAAGCGTCGATGTTCGACCGTCGACCCGATTTCCCGCCGCGCCGACTCCGACCGTTCGGAAGAAGCGCGGCTTTTTTCGCTTTTCCCTCCTCCGCCTTGCGCTTCTCGTTGCGAAAACGCCGCGAAAAATTGCCGTTGCGCTTTCCGGCAAAATTTGTTATCTTGCGCCGGTATCTTTTTCCCGTTTCCCTTAACTTAACGTCCGCGATTGTTTCAACGTCGGAGCGGAACGCGCCGCGCTTCCCTTCGCCCAACGCGGCAACACGAGTTTAACATGTTGAAATTCAACGTTTTCCAACGGACTCCGCGACGGCGCCGTCCCGTTGCGTCGGCGCTTTCGTTCGCCGTCGCCGGCGCTCTCCTCGCGTCGACCGCGTTCGCGACGCCGCGAACGGAAATCGACGATTTCGACGCCGTCTCGAGCGACGCCGAGTACTACGACGACGCAACTTACGACGAAACGCCTTACGAAGACGAAATTTACGAAGAGGAATATTACGCCGACGACGCTTACGTCCCGGAAACGAGCGCCGCCGTCTTCGCGCCCCCGTCCGGCGCCGACGTCGGCTCCGACGCGTTCCTCGACGCCGCGACCGCCGACGTCTTCGCTCGACGCGAAAGGGCTCGCGCGGAAAAAGCCCGCAAACAATCGACCGGGCTCTTCGGTTATCCGGTCGAAACCGCCGCGAAAGACGGCGACACGTTCCGCGAACGTTGGCTCGCGACCGACTCCGACTCGCAAACTTGGATTCCGCAACTCCTTCCGCAAGGGCTGATGTACCCGTCGTACTTGGCCGGACGCAAAGAGCCGCGCTTGCAAAGTATTATTACTTACGACGACGATTACGGAACGCTTTGGGATATTACGCTCGGCGGACGCGCGCCGATCTTCCGATACGGAACGACCGAAGTCGTTCGGCCGGAGGGTTGGGAACTCGAAATCGAAGGCGCCGCGCTCTTGCGCCTCGACTGGGAACGCGACCGCAACTTAGCCGCGACCGACTACCGCGCCGGCGTCCCGCTCGTTTACGGAACGAAACGTTGGCAGTTCAAAACCGGTTACTATCACGTCAGTTCGCACCTCGGCGACAACTACCTAATGGACGATTTCCGACCGCGCGTCCACTACTCCCGCGACTCCGTCCTCTTCGGCTTCGCCTTCACGCCGACCGACGCCGTCCGCATGTACGCCGAAGCCGACTTAGCGTTTCACACCGGCGAAACGACCGAACCGCTCGAATTCCAATTCGGATTCGAGTATTCGCCGCAATTTAACCCGAATATGTCGAACTGGGCCGCGCTTCCGTTCCTCGCGACGCACGCGCATCTTTACGAAGAACGCGATTTCGGCGGCTACTTTACCGCGCAACTCGGGCTCCAATGGCGAAGCGCGACGAACGCCCTAATGCGCGTCGGTTTCGAATATTTCAACGGCGGCGACGACTTGTACCAATTCCACCATAACCACCAACGCAAATACGGCTTCGGCTTTTGGTACGACTTTTAATCGCCGGTCGCTTTTTCCCCCTTTCCGGCCAATCGCTTAGTCGTTTAACCGATTACCCGACTAACAACTTAACCGATTACCCGCTTAACAGCTTCCGCTTAACCGTTTATTTTCGCCGCGTTAACGGCGTTTTTTCAGCGATATGAAGAAACAACTCCTCGGTTTTCTCGCTTCGCCGATCCTTTGGGGGCTCGGCGCGACGTTCGCCTTTTACTTCGCGTTAAACGGCGGACTGATCGCCAACGCGACGCTCGTCCGTTACTGCGCCGGACACCCGGTCGAATACGCGACGGTCGCGATGTTTTGCGTCGGGCTTTGCGATTTGAGTTTCAAGCTCTTCCGCTCGGTTCGCGAACGCCGCGCGCTCGACGGCGGCCTCTTCCCTCCGAAACGCGCCGAAAAAGAACCGATCGCCAACGTCGACGCTTACCTGAAAACGCTCGACAAAGCGCGCGCCGTCCGGGGCGATTCGACGTTCCTTCGCCGATTGCGCGACGCGCTCGACTTCCTCAAATACGGCGGTTCCCCGGACGACCTCGACCAAGAGTTGCGCTTCCTCGCCGACGACGCGTTCGACCGCCGCGAAACGGAGTACGGCCTCGTCAAAGCGTTCATTTGGGCGATCCCGATTCTCGGCTTTTTAGGCACCGTTCTCGGCATCACCGTCGCGCTCGGAAGTCTCGACTTAACGCGACTTGAAACGACCGGCGAAATGTTGGCGGCGGGCCTTAAAATCGCGTTCGACACGACGGCGCTCGCGCTCGGGCTCGTTTTCGTCCTTTACTTTCTCCTTTACTTTTCGCGCCGTCAGGACGCCGCGCTCGGCGCCGACGTTTCCCGCTTGGTCGACGCGGAGTTGAAGGGCCGCTTTATCGCCGACGAAACGCAAGCCTCCGTCGACGCGCGCCAAACGGAGCTCGACGCGACGCGACGCGTTCTCGCGACCGTCGCCGAATCGTTCGAGGAAACGACCCGAAAACAAACCGCGCTTTGGAGCGAAGCGAACGCCGCCGTCGCGCAAAAAAGCGCCGAACTTTCGCTCGACGCCGCCGAACGCTTCGCGGCGTCGCTCGACAAAGCCCTCCGCGACGGTTGCGACGGTTGGGCGCAAACGC
>JAZNJF010000165.1:0-6111 GCA_045577885.1 Thermoguttaceae bacterium
AATTTGTCTTCCTAAGACCGCTTGGCCTCCGACTTGTCCCTTTGCTTTCCGCGTTTGTTTCTTCGTTGACGCCGTTCAAAATCCAATCGTCGGCGTTCCGCGCCTCGTCGCCGACGGTCTCTTCCGTTTTCTTCCCGCCGCGCAAATCGGCCCAAAATCGCGACCATCCCGCCGAAGCGCCGCCTTTTTGCGCCGCGCCCGATTCCGCCTCTTCGACGACGTCCGCCGCTTCCCGCGATAAAACGCTATCTTTCAAATACGTCTCCAAGTCGACGATATCCGAGTTCAACGACGGCGTCTCGGCGCCCCGTTTCGACTCCGCCCCCATCGCCGCGACGAGCGTCTCAAAACGCGTCATCGTTTCGGATTCCGGAAACGCGCCTTTCAGAAGAAGCGCAACCGACGCTATATAAGGCCCGGTTTTCGAATTTTCAACCAAATCTCGCGTCTTTTCCGTCGTCAAGACGCAAAAGAAAGTCAACACGACGCAAATTGCGCACCCCTTAAAAAAACCGAAAAGCGCGCCCGCTTGCCGGTCGAACTCTTTCAACCCGGCCAACGAAACCGCCTGCTGCACGAACCGCGTCGCGACGTTCAGCGCCAACAACGAAACGCAAAAAACGATCAACGCCGAAACCGGCGCGCTCCAAGGTTCCGGAATCGAAACGATCTCGCCGACGACGGAGCCGAAACGCGCCGCCGCCAAACCGCTCAAAATCCAAGTCGCGATCGCCGAAATTTGCGAAACGACGCCGCGAAACCCGCCCCAAAACGTCGTCGTCGCTAAAAGAACCGTTACGACCAAATCGAAAACGCTTATATTTCCCATTTTATCTAACCGTTCCTTTCTTCCTTCGCCTTTCGTTTTATCGCGCTCGTCGAAGTTCGCGCTCGTCGCCCGCGTCGCGTCCGTCCTCCGCCGCATTGATAATTATATGTCTAATCGACCTTTCCGTCAATCGTCAATAAAAAAAACGCCGCCCCGATTGCAAAAATCGGCAAAACCGCTTAAAATAAAAGAAACCGAAAATCCGTCGCTTCGCGCGCCGTTCGTTCGACGGCGACGTTCGGCGCTCGGTTCTTTCTCTCACGCGCTTTCCCCATTTTACCCATATTTCCTCGTCAATGCCCGGTTATCAAACGCACATCGGTTGGAGTTCCGCCGTCGGAGTCGGTTTGGCTTCGGTCGCGCATTTATTTTACGACGTTTCGCTTCCGCAGGCGACGTTCGCGGGCGCGCTTTGCGCTCTCGGCGGCGTCCTTCCGGACGTCGACAGCGACTCGAGCCGCTCTTTCCAACGTTGCCTTTCGACGGTCGCCGGAACGTTTTCCCTTATTCTCGCGAGTCGTTTGCGCGACTTTGCCTTGACGGCGGAATCGGTCGTCATGATCGGCGCGACCGCGTATTTCCTTATTTTTTACGTCGGCGGCAAAATCGTCAAAGCCTGCACGGTTCACCGCGGCATGTGTCACAGCCTCGTTTTCGGGCTGATCGCGGCGGAGATCGTCTTTATTTTATCGTCCGGCGACACGCAGCTTCGCCTCTTCAAATCCGCGTCGATCTTCTTCGGCGTCCTCGTTCACCTAACGCTCGACGAAGTTTACAGCGTCGAAACGTCCGGGAAGCGGGCAGGCAGGTCGCGAAGCGGCGGTCGAACGATTTACCTGAAAAACTCGTTTGGCACCGCGCTTAAACTCATCGACTACAAGCACATGCAATCGACGATCGCTTTTTACGTCGCGGCGCTTTTACTCGGCAACTGCGCTTTAAACGTTCAAAGCGCGCTCGCTCGATTCGAGAACGCCGACCAACGCAAGGCGCTCCAAGGAAAGGCGGCGGTCGACCGCGTTCGTTTGATTTACCCGACGCAATTCGAACTTTCGGCGGTGCAATGGGTCGCGGAGAGCGGCTTTGTTCTCGAACCGGGTTCCGCCGACAACCCGAAATGGGCCGAACTCGAAGCGCTCCTCGCGCTCGGCAAAAAACGCGACGCTAAAAACGCCGACGACGCAAGCGCGACCGCCGAAAACGCCGTCGAAACGTCGTCCGCTCCGGAAATCGTCGACGAAACCGGGCGCCGCCGTCCCGTTTCGCTCCTCGACGTCGTCAACTGGAACAGCCGCAAATCGGCGGAAACCGGCGCCGCGTCGTTCGAGTCGCGCCCTTAACGTTCGCTCCGCCCGACCGCCCCAACCGCCCTATTTCGCCAACCTGCCCAACCCGCCGACTTTCCGGCCAAAAACGCCGAAAAGCGTTAAAAAACGCGACGCGTTTCGCCGATTTGTCAATATACTATAGAGCGCCGCCGCGTTAGCGCAAGCGTTCGCTCGCCGTTTCCCATTTCCCCAATCTTCCCGCCTTCCCCATTTTAAAGGAGCGAACCTTGCCTACTTTCTCCGATCGTTTAGCGACTCAAATCCGTCAAAAGAAAACGCCGGTTCTCGTCGGTCTCGACCCGCGTTGGGCGCAGATTCCGGACGCGCTCAAGAGCGGCAAATCGGAGTCGAACCCGGCGGACGTCGCCGAAGTTTTCGAAACGTTCTGCCGCAAGATCGTCGACGTCGTCGCGCCGTTGGTTCCGGCGGTGAAGCCTCAAGCGGCGTTCTTCGAGCAATACGGCCCGGCCGGTTCGGCGGCGCTCGCGTCGATTATCCGATACGCGTCGAGCAAAGGTCTTCTCGTCGTGTTGGACGCGAAGCGACACGACATCGGCTCGACGGCGACCGCTTACGCTCGCGGGATGATCGGCGCTTCGAGTCCTTGGGGCGCGGACGCGTTAACGGTCGGCCCGTATCTCGGCGACGACAGCCTGACGCCGTTCGTCGACGTCGCGAACGAGCGCGACGGCGGCATTTTCGTCTTGGTGAAGACGTCGAATCCGGGCGGCGCGCAGTTCCAAGACTTAGCGTTCGAGGGCAAGACGCTTTACCGTCGGGTCGGCGAATACGTCCAAACGCTCGCGGCGGAAAGTATCGAAAAGACCGGTTGTTCTTGCGGATACGGGAACGTCGGCGGCGTCGTCGGCGCGACCTGGCCGGCGCAACTGACGGAGCTTCGCGCGGCGCTTCCGAACGTTTGGTTCTTGGTTCCGGGTTACGGGAGCCAAGGGGGCGGCGCTAAAGACGTCGCGGGCGCTTTCGACGCCGACGGACTCGGCGCGATCGTCAACAACTCGCGCGGCATTATCTTCGCTTACCGTTCGGACGCGTACAAAGACCGCTTCGGCGAAGCGCGTTGGGAAGAAGCGGTCGAAGCGTCGACCCGCGACATGATCGCCGCCTTAGCCGCCGAAACGACGGTCGGTCGCCTCTAATCCGCCCTCGCCGCCGAAACGACGGTCGGTCGTCTCGCGCCGCCGTTCCAACCGGCAAACTCGGCAAACTCGCCCGACGGCGCCGCCGAACCGCGCCTTTAAACGCCCGGCGTTTGCCGCCAACCGTTCGTCTTATCGCGCGGCGTTCCGCGTTGGGAACGTCGCGCTTTTTTGCGGTCTCTTGACGCTCGACGATTAAAAAAACGCCGCCGTTTCCGCCGTCGACGAGCGAAGCCGCCAAGCTCGAACGCCGTCGACGACCGGCCCCAACGGTCGCCCGACCTTTCCCGCAAGAACGGCGGACCGACCGTTTTCCGCTCGCCGTTTCGCGGAACCGACCGCGCCCTTACTCCGCGTTTGTCTTCAACTCCGGCGCGACAACGAAACGAAAACCCCTTCCGTCGTTACGATACGAAGTTGACCCGCCGCGAAAACGCCCGGCCGAACAAGCAAAATTCGCGTCCATTTTCCAAGAACCGCCGCGAATTACGCAGTCGTTTTTATCCTCCGGAGCGACAGGGTCGACCGCGGCGCGCCCGTCGCTCAAAAAAGTAAATCCGTCGACGCAATACTCGTAAACATTCCCGTGCGCGTCGAATATCCCCCAAGGATTCGCCGGATACGACCCGACGCGTCTCGGACGCCCCTACGCGCCGTCCCTTAGCGCCCACTTTCCTTCGGCGTCCGGCCACCACGCTTCGCTCTCTTCGCCGGAGGTATTCGCCTTCTTCTCGCTTGCGTCGTCGCCCCAAAAGAATTTTGTCGTCGTTCCGGCGCGACACGCGTATTCCCACTCGGCGTCGGTTGGAAGGCGGAAGACGAACCCCGACGGCAAACTAGCCTTCTCGTTCAACGCTTCGAGAAACGCTTGACAGTCGTCCCAAGAAACGTTTTCGACCGGAAACTCCGACGCGTCGTATTCGCCGCGCCCAATTTTCTTTGTCTTTCCTCTATTCTTCCTTGTTTCTCTCCTTTGTTCCTTTTCAAATTGTTCGAACGTTTTCAATTTCTCCGCGGTAAAATAACTCGGATTCGTTCCCGCTACCGCCGTCCACATCCGTTGCGTTACTTCGGTTTCGAGCGTCCAAAAGCCGCGCGTCAGCGTTACTTTTCGCGATTTTTCTCCGTCGCCCATCGTAAAGATTCCCGGCGGGCAGTATCGAAACGCGTACTCGACGCCGTCGATTTCAAGCGTTTTGCGCGTTCCCGGATTCGCGTCCCAAGCGACGTCGGCGCCCCTTTCGCCGTTCGTCGACGCCGACGACGCTCGCCGCGCCGCTTCCTCCGCTCGACGTTTCGCCTCCGCCGCTTCTCGCGCTTTGCGCTCCGCTTCCGCTTTTTCCGCCGCGTTCGCTTCGTCGACCGCCTCGCGCGCCGCCGTTTCCGCCGCTCGCCGCGCCTCTTCCAACGCCGCCCGACTTTCGAGCAGTTCCGCGAGCTCCGCTCGCGCCGCCGCGTACTCCTCGTTATCCTTGTTAATCGCCGTCGCTAAGTCGAGCTTTTCCGCCGCTTCGCGATAACGCCGCCTCGCGATAAAGCGCCTCGGCCCGCTCCCAATCTTCGCGCGCCACTCCGTCGCGCCGCAAGTCCGTCAAAATCGCGAAATCCGTAAAACTCCCGCTCCAACAAGGAACCAGCGATACCCCGTAACGCTCGCCCGCCAGTTCGTTAGTCCGCTCCGAAACGTACTTCAAGACCTCCGTAAAGGTCAGCGCGCCGTTTTGGTCGACGTCGGCTTTCGTTCCGTTTGGGTCGAGCGCTTCCAAAAGCCCGAGCGTAAAAAGCCCGTTTTTCAGGTCGTCGTCCCCTTCGAACGAAACGCGGCCCGGTTGGCAACTTTGCAGCAGCGCGACGGAACTCGGCGCGTCCGTTATTTCGGTCAACGTTTTCGCGGCGCCGCTCGTTTGCGTTTTGAAAATCGCGCTCGCCGAACCGGTCGGATCGTTCCGGCAAGCGTCGACGATCGTCCAACGGAAGTTCGCGTCGCTTTTTTCGAGCGCGTCGAGCATGCCGTTGATCGAGACCGCGGAGCCGTAAATATCGCTCGGGTCGACGTCGATCGGCGCGAAAAACGCTTCCTTCGAGTCGGTCGGCTGGACGCCGTGCCCGCTGAGGTAGACGATCGCGAAGTCGCCGGGCCGCAAGCTTTTAACGAACGCCGCGAAGCGCGCTTCGACGTTCGCTTTCGTCGGATAGTCGCGGAACGACCCGCCGGTTTTCAAGACGACGACGTCGTTCGCGTCGAAGCCGATTTCGACGAGTCGGGCCGCCAACGCTTCGACGTCGTTCTTCGTGCAGGCGAGCGCCGTCGCCGCGTCGCCGTAATCGTCGGCCGCGACGAGAAACGCCTTGAACCCGGTCGGCGTCGCGAGCGTTCCGTCTTTCGGTTCCGCGACAAGCTCGCGTTTAACCGCCGTCGCCGTCGACGACGCCGACGTTTCCTCGCCGAAAAGCGCGCGATTTTCGAACGTCGCGAAGGTTCCGAACGCTCCGCAAGCGCCGGTCGCCGCGACGACGCCGAGCGCCGCCGCTAATTTTCGATTTCTTTTTTGCATTTTATCTATTTTCTCGTTCGCTCGTTCCGCGTATTTTACGCTCTCCGTCGAAAAACGTCGCCGCGAAAAAACGCCGCGACAATTTTCTTGACATTTTAACGGAAATCAACGTTTGCGCAAGCGGCGCAGGCTTCGAATCGCCCCGACTTTCGCGCCCGTCGTTTCGCGTCCAAAATGAGACACCGCGCCGACGTTAAATTTTGCGAAAATTGCCCCCAAACGCCCGAAAAATTTTAAACATC
>JAZNJF010000166.1:0-29506 GCA_045577885.1 Thermoguttaceae bacterium
GCCGCCGCGAAAAAAGCCGCCGCCGATAAGCCCGCGCAAGAAGCCGCCGCCGCGAAAGCCGCCGCCGACAAGGCCGCCGCCGATAAGGCCGCCGCGGAAAAAGCCGCCGCCGAAAAGGCCGCCGCAGAAAAAGCCGCCGCCGAGAAAGCCGCCGCAGAAAAAGCCGCCGCAGAAAAGGCCGCGCAAGAAGCCGCCGCGAAGAAAGCCGCGGAAGAAAAAGCCGCCGCCGAAAAGGCCGCCGGAGAAAAAGCCGCCGCCGAAAAGGCCGCCGCGGAAAAAGCCGCCGCCGAAAAAGCCGCGCAAGAGGCCGCCGCGAAAGCCGCCGCCGCGAAAGCGGACGCGGAAAAAGCCGCGAAAGCCGCCGAAGAAGCGCGTCGTTTCGCCGTCGGAGACTCCGGCGCCTACATGTCCGTCGTCCCGATGAAAAAATTCTCCGCTTGGACGGCGCAAACGCTCCTTTACGCCTCCGTTCCGGGCGTCGACGTCACCGTCGACTCCTCGACGTCGTCGCTGATTATTTACGGCTCGAAAACGAACGTCGAAGCCGCGATCGCGCTCGTCGAACGGATGGAAAAGAACCTCGACGTCGTCCTTGAAATCGTCGACGTCGCGAAGGAACTCCCGGCGGAAGTCGTTACGGCGCTTCCGCGCATCGAGCCCCGCGTTACGGCGACCTACGACAAAGCGAACAAACGCTTCCTTCTTTACGGACGTCCCGCCGACGTCGCGCGCTTGAAGGCGTATCTCGCGCAAATTCAAACGGCGACGACCGACGAAGTCGACGGCGTTTACTACCTCGACGTCGAACGCAACGTCCCGGGCGAACTCCAAGACTACGCTCGCAAAGCGGTTCCGGGCGCGGAAATTACGTTTGATTCCGCCTCCCGTCGCTTCACGATTATCGGCACGCCGACGGAACAGCTCGCGGCGACGAAAATCCTCGTCGACGCGGTCGCGAACCTTCCGGCGGAAGACGAAACGCGCTACTACCGCTTCGAAACGCAAGTTCCGGAACGGATGATCGACATGCTCCGCGAACGCGTCAAGGGCGTTAAAGAAATCGCTCGCGACGATAACAATTCCGCCGTTTTGCGCGTCGTCGCGAAACCGTTCCAACACGAAGAGTTCGCCGCCGCGATCGAAAAGGTCAAGGCCGAGTACCCGTTCGCCGACGAAAACACGTTCGTTTCGTACCCGATTACGGACGAAGTTCGCGCTCGCTTCGACCAAGTTCGCGACGATTTCGTCAAAACGAACGGTTCGATTCGCATTTTGACCGACGACAACGCCGACGTTATGTCCGTTTGGGCGCTTCCGTCGCAGCACGCCGCGTTGAAAAAACTCCTCGGCGAACTCGGCTCGCTCGAAGACCCGGTCAAGCCGACCGCCGCGCTTTACCGTCCGAAGCACGTCGACGCCGCGACGCTCGTCGCGTTGTTAAAAGACCTGCATAAAGACGTTACGGTTACGAACGACACGGTCAACCGTCGTTTGATGTTGCGCGGCAAACCCGCCGACCTCGAAGAAGCGCAAGCGACCTTGGCCGCGATCGACGTCAAGAACGAAGACGGTCTCGTCCGCACGTACAAGTCGTACCCGATCAAAGGTTTTTACAACTACGACGGCGTCGGCAACTACTACTCGCCGACGTATTACCTCCGCGAACTGACGGCGCTCGTCCCGGCCGCGAAGGTTACGTACGACTATTACAACCAAGCGCTCGTCGTTTGGGGCACGGAAGAAGAACACGCGCTCATTCAAGAAGCCGTCTCGAACCTGATGAAAAAAGACGGGCTCGACAACCGTATGTCGCGTTGGCAAGTGCGCCGCGCGGCGTACTCGACCCTCCTTTCGTCGATTCGCTCGACCGTCCCGGGCGCGACCGTTACCTACGAGTCCGCGTCGAAGTCGATCATTATCAGCGCGAAGAATAAGGAAACGCTCGACGAAGTTCGCGAACTTCTCGAACTCCTCGACCCCGAGGAAGTTTCCGACTTCGACCCGATTTTGAGCTACTACGACGTCGGCGCGAACCCGTCCGACGAACTCGTCGACGCGCTCGAAGAACTCGTTCCGAACGCGGCCCGCGTCGAAATCGACGAAAAAAACAAGCAGCTCCTCGTCATCGCGAAACCGGCGGAACATAAAATCGTCGCCGCGAACGTCGCGAACCTCGCGAAAACCTACGGCTCGTCCGACAAGCGAATGGTTCCCTACCCGGTTTACGGAATGGAAATCGACGCGCTCGTCGATTCGCTGACCGAAGCCTACCCGACCGCGACCGTCGAAGCCGACGAACGGGGAAGCCGCGTCATCGTTCGCGCCACGCTCGACGACCACGTCAAAATTTCGGAAGAAATCGAAAAGATCAACGCGTCGGAAGTCGACGCCGACAATCCGGACGCCGCGTTCGTTCCGGGCCCGCGCGTCTCCGTTTACTCGGTGAAGACGCCGCAAACCGCCGCTCAACTTCGCGGCGTCGTTCAAGAGTTTTTCCCGAAAGCGGAAATCTTCATAACCGGCGGCGGTTACGGCCCCGTCGCGACCGAGCAAAAAGTCGTCGTTCTCGCGAACGGTCGCGAACAAAAAACGATCGCGAAGATCGTCGAAGAGCTGTCCGCGCCCGGCGAAGACGCGAAACTTGAATTCGCCGTCTATCCGTTCGGAAACGTCGCGCCGGAAACGGTCGAATCGCTCGTCGAAAACTTAATTCCGACCGCCGTTTACATTCCGGCTCCGGTCGGAGCGGCGGCGACGGCCAACTACCGTATGTCGCGTCAAAACCGCTCGCCTTGGATGCGACGCGGCGGCGCGAACGGCGAAGCGCAACCGTTCTACCGCGTCGACCCGACCGACAAAACCCTCGCCCTTTTCGCCAACGCGGAAGACCACGAAGCGGTTAAGGACGCCGTCGGCAAACTCGCGACGTTGGCCGGCGACGACGCGAAGGTTACGTCGAAAGTGCGGCAACTCGGCGCGCCGATCGCTTACCAACTCGGGCCCGCGCTCGCGCAAATCGCCCCCGCCGTTACGGCGACGCCGACGAATTCTCGCGAGTTGATCCTTTACGGCCCGGCGGCGGAAATCGCGAAAACCGACGCGTTTTTCGACGGGTTCTCCGACAGCCCCGACCGCATGAAGCTGATCACGCTCCCCGCCGAAAGCCGTTACCTGCGCGACCGAATGCTTGGCATCATCGCCTCGAACTTCGCTTCGAAGGGAATCGCCGTTTACCCGGGCGCGAACTCCGACCAACTGATCGTTTGGGGCCCGGAAGGAATCTTCGAACGCCTCGAACAATTCGTCGCCGATATTTGCAAAACGCCGGACGAATCGGCGTATAAAACGTTCCCGGTCGTCCACACGACCGTTCCGGCCGCCGTCGCGTTCCTCGCCAAAGTTTGCCCGAACGCCGAAATCACGCCGGAACCGGCGCGCAACCAAATCGTCGTTTACGGTTCGCCCGAACAACTGACCGCCGTCGAAAACGCGTTGAAAGCGCTCGACGTTCCGACCGACGCGTCGGTTCAACGCGTCGTCCGCGGCTATACTTGGCCCTACGCCGGCTCCTTCTGGAAGACCTATTCGGAAGTCTCCGCGACCTTCCCGTATCCGCAGGCGATTATGTCGCAAAGCACGGACTTCTCGGAAATTATCGTTACCGCGACCGAAGAAGTCCAAGCGAAGGTCGCCGCTTACATTGAAGCGCGCCGCGTCGAAGCCGAGAAAAAGGCGCCGTCCCTTAAGGCCTACTACCTGACCCGCGTCAACTTCACGAAGCTCGTCCAAATCGCGCCGACGGTCGTCCCGGGCGTCGCGATTTACCCGGGCAAAGGCTCGAACGAAGTCTTCGTCGTCGCGACGGAAATCAACCACGAAAAATTCCTCGAAACGTTGACGCGTCTCGAAACGATTCCGGAAGGCGCCGACGTCGACGGAATCGAACCGAAAATTTACCAAGTCAGCGCGCAAGGCGCCGCGACGGCGATCGACCTGTTGACGCCGCAAATCCCGGGCGCGGTTATGTACGCGCTTAGCGGTTCGCGCCTCGTCGTTTGGGGCTCCGTCTCCGACCACGAACGCGTCGCGAAGGCGCTCGAAGTCGTCGGCGAAGCGTTCCCGAACGTTACGCTGAAAAAATACCCGGTCGTCCACCTCCGTTTCGACGATATCGTCGGCTTCCTGCGGACGCGTTTCCCGACGAACGAAGCGTATTTTTACCCGTCGTCCGACGGTTCGCTGATGTGCCAAGCGGCGGAAGTCGTTCAAGCGCAAGTCGTCGAACTCCTTAAATCGCTCGACGTCGAAGACGCTCCGGAATCGAAAATCGTTCCGCGCGCCTACGACATTAGCGACATTCCTGCCCCGTCGCACCAATACGTCGCTTCGGCGTTGGTTCGAATGGCGCCGGAAGCGGTTCAACTTCCGACGTCGACGCCCGGTTTCCTCGTCGTCGCGGCGCGCCCGTCGGTTCACGAGAAGATCGCGGAACTCGTCGCCGAAATGATTAAGGAACGTCCGAACGCGAACAAAACGCTCGTCGCCTACACGCTGCGCCGCGCGACGCCGACGCAATTGAGCGCGTTGATTTTGCCGCTCTACCCGAACGTTAAATTCGGCGCCGGAACGCTTCCGAACCAAGTCGTTATCCTCGCGAAAGCGGACGAACACGAGGTTATCGCGTCGATTATCGAACAACTCGAAAACTCGACCGACGGCCAATCGACCGTTATTTACAAACTGCAATACGCGGTTCCGGCGCAAGCGCGCCTCGCGATTCACGCGGTTTACCCCGCGACGGTCGCGACGATTATCGCCGACCCGCTGGCCGGAACGTTGACCGTTAAGGCTTACCCCGACGATCAAGCGAAAATCGCCGAAATGATCAAAGCGCTCGACGGCGAGTTCACGACGGAAGTTTACCGCCTGCAATACGCGACGCCGTCGGTCGCCCGCGCTTCGGTTCTCGCGGTTTTCCCGACCGCGACGGTCGTTCCGGACGTCGTCGGCAAAACGCTGACCGTCAAAACGCGTCCCGAAGACCAACCGAAAATCGCCGAATTCATTAAGGAAATCGACAATACCGAAGACGGTCTCGAAACGAAAGTTTACCGCCTGAAATACGCGATTCCGTCGACCGCTCGCGCGGCGATTATCGCGGCCTACCCGACCGCGACGATTATCGCCAACCCGCCGAGCGCGGAGCTCCTTGCGTCGTCGGTCGCCCGCACGCTGACCGTCAAGACCGTCCCCGGCGACCAACCGAAAATCGCCGCGATGATCGAAACGCTCGACGTCGACGACGACGGCACGACCGCTCGCGTCTACCGCGTCAAAAACTCGCAACAAGACGTCGTCCGCCGCGCGATTTTGCAAATGTACCCGCAAGCCGTCATCACGCTCGACGCCTACTCGCGTTCGCTCTTGGTCAAGGCTTACGAAAGCGACCACGCGAAAATCGCGCAACTCGTTCAAGAAATGGACGAACGCGACCCGGAACGGAACACGTCGTTCAAGATTTTCAACGTCGGCTCGCTCGACTTCAACCGTTTGCTCCGTCCGCTGAACAACTTTTACGGAAACGACGTCGCGTTCCGCGCGTACTTCGACGACGACCAAAAGAACCTCATCGTTCGCGGGACGGCCGAGCAACACGCGACGGTCGCGCAGTTGATCGAAGAGGCGCGCAACGGCGGTCTCGCCGACCCGGAATCGTACATGCAGTCGTATACGATTAAAAACTCGTCGGTTACGACGTCGCTTTACTCGATTTTCTACGAGCAAGGCCGCGACGTCAACATGTACCGCGACTATACGACCGGCAAGTTGATCGTCGTCGGACGTCCGGAAGAACATCAAATGGTTCTCGACGTTCTTAACGTTCTCGAACCGGAAGAAGAAAAAACGCAACTCGCGATTTTCGACCTGCTTTACGTCGATTCGGCGACCGCGCAACAAGCGTTCGCGATGATCGAAACGGAAGGCGCCTATCACGACGTCCGTTACGACGCGAACACGAACCGCTTGTTCGCTCGTTCGACGCCGGCGCTCCTCGAAAAGATGCGTCAAACGTTGATTCAAATGGGCGAAAAAGGACTCGAAAAGATGAAGCCGTTCGTCGATCCGAACGAGCCTTCGAGTTCCTCGTCGCAAGAACGCCGAGTTTATCTCCGCGAACGCGCCGAGCAAAAGGCCGCCGCGCCGTCCGACGAACGTATCGACCTCAAAAACTTGAAGCCGATCGAAAGCGCCGCCGACGCCGCGCAAGCGGTCGAACCGACTCCGGCGCCGGCGCCCGCTCCGGCTCAACCGGAAGCCGCTCCGGCGCAACCGGTCGCCCCGGCGCAACCGACGGTCGAACCGAGCGTTAAGGTCGAAGCGACTCCCGCCGGTCGCGTCGTTACGATTCAAGGCGCGGACGCCGCGACGGTCGTCGGCGAAGCGGTCAAACGTTGGACGCGCGACAACCAAGTGAAAGTGCTCGTCGGCGACGGCGGTCTCGTTCAAGAGAAACCGTCGACCGAAACCGCGCAACCGACTCCGGAAGCCGCTCCGACTCAACCGGTCGAACCGACGGCGGAAGAAAAAGCCGCCGCCGAAAAGGCCGCCGCCGAAAAAGCCGCCGCTGAAAAGGCCGCCGCCGAAAAAGCCGCCGCCGAAAAAGCCGCGCAACCGGCTCCGGCCCCCGCTCCGGCGGAAGCGCCGCAACCGGCTCCGGCTCCGGAAAAACCGGTCGAAACCGCTCCGGCGGAAGCCGCGCCGAAAACGGCGTCCGTCGTTTCCTCCCTTTTTTTTTCGGCTAGCCGCGCGCTCCTGAAAAACGTCGCGTTCGGCGCGCTCGTCGCCGACGGCGCCTCGACCGCCGAAACGGAAAACGCGCCGGAAACGGAAACCGCTTCGCAACCGGTTCCGGAAAACGCCGTCGCGACCGACGTCCCGGGCGTCTACGTCGTCGTCAATCCGGACGGCACCGCGACGCTCTACTCGAGCGACGAAGAAGCGCTCGACGAATTTCAACGCCGCTTGACCGCCGTCGTCGACGAAATGAAAACGACGGCGCAAACGGAAACCGCGCAAACGGAAACGGTCGAAACGCCCGCCGTCGCGACCGAAAACGTCGACGCGGCCCCGGTCGCCGCCGTCGAAGACAAAGCGGAAGAAGACGCGCCGCAAGTCGACGACCCGACCGACCCGCGCTCTCTCGGTTATCTGTCGTACATGACGCCGGAAAACCGCGAAAAAGCCCGCGAACGCATTTTGATGGAAAGCCGAAACTACACGGTGTACCGCGTCGAAAACGTCGGCGTCCAACAACTGTTGCCGCGTTTGCAGTCGTATATGGCCGACCGCGTCCAAAACGCGTCGCCGTATTACTACTACCAATCGTCCGGCGTCAGCATCGCCAATATGCAACAAAGCGTTCAGCTTTCGTTCCAACCGGACGCGGCGCTCAACACGATCGCCGTTTACGGTTCCAAAGCCGACCGCGACGTCGCCGGGGCGCTCATCGTTCACCTCGACTCCGTCGATCTGTTCCCGCAACCGATCACGAAGCCGCACAAAATTAAAGTCGCCAACACGTCGCCGACGCGAATGGCGCAACAAGTGCTGAACGCGTTTTCCCGCAAGTTCCAAACGACGTTGATGCCGGGCAACCAATCGCCGCGCATTTTCCCGAACGTAACGACCGGAAACCTCGAAGTCTACGCGCCGGAAAATTTGGCGAAGGAAATCGAAGAATACGTCAAGGAAGTCGACCGCGAAATCCTCGAGGAAAACATCCGCAAGGTGCGCGTCGTCGAACTCAAGTCGATGAACTCGACCGTGTTGACGCAATACCTGCAAAATTTGCGCTCGCGCCAAACGACCGCGACGATGTTGTCGACCCCTTACGTCGGCTCGACGACGCCGTTTATGCCGCGTCAAAACTTCGGACGCGGCGCGATGGGGCGCTATCCCGCGATGGGCGGGTACGGTGGCATGACGGGCGTTTACCCCGGAATGGGCGGGTACGGCGGTTATCCCGGAGCGGGCGGCGCCGGCGTTTACCCGCGCAACCGCGGTTTTTAATCGCGTAACCGATTAACCGTTTTGTTTTAACTGTTTACGCTTCCGAAACGCGCCGTTCGGTCGGCAAAATCCGCTCTCCGGAGTTCGATTTTCCGCCCGAGCGGCGCTTTCGTCGTTTGCTTCGTTTTGTCCGTTTTTTCCTTTCCTTTTTTACGCTAGAAAGAGAGTCTTCGCCGATGCGTCGCGAACCTTACGACGTTTCCGATTTCGGTCGGAATCCGCTGATGTTTTATTACGAAGTTACCCGCGCTTGCGATCTCGTTTGCAAACACTGCCGCGCGTCGGCGCAAGAGTCGGCGGCCCCGGACGAACTTTCGACCGAACAAGCGCTCGCGCTGATCGAAGACGTCGCCCGTTTCCCGCGCAAACCGACGATCTGCTTCACCGGCGGCGACCCGCTCAAGCGCGCCGACCTCTTCGACTTGATCCGCCGCGCGACCGACCTCGGTATCGGCTCCGCTTTAACTCCGAGCGCGACGCCGCTCGCGACGTTCGACGCGTTCAAAAAAGCGAAAGAAGCGGGCGTCTCCGCGATCGGAATCAGCCTCGACGGCCCGAATCCGGAGGTTCACGACTCGTTCCGCGGTTTCGAAGGCAGCTTCCAAAAAGCCCTCGATATGATGAAATACGCCCGCGACCTCGAGCTTCCGGTCCAAGTGAACACGTCGATCACCCGCCGCAACGCGCATTTGATCGACGAAATCGCCGACCTACTCGAAGAAACCGGCGTCATGATGTGGTCGGTCTTTTTCCTCGTTCCGGTCGGTCGCGGCGTCGAGGAGATCCGTATTTCCGCGCCGGAATATCGGGAGGTTTTCGCGAAACTTTACCGTCATTCGCTGACGAAACCGTTCTCGGTCAAGACGACGGAAGCGCCGCACTACCGCCGCTACGTCTTGGAGCAAGGGGGCGATCCGCTCGCGGCGCCGAAAAACCGACCGAACTTCCCAAACTCTCGCTTCGCCGCGTCGATGAAGGTGAATCCGCAGGCCGCGCCGCTCGACGAAAAAGCGGAGGCCGCCGCCGCGAAAATCGGACGTTCGCATCGTTCGCGAGCGCCGCTCGGAATCACCGACGGGCGCGGGATTATGTTCGTCGGGCACAACGGCGAAATTTTCCCGGCGGGTTTCCTCCCGGTCGTTTGCGGACGGTTCCCGGAGGATTCGGTCGTCGACGTTTACCAAAACCACCCGCTCTTCAACGCGCTTCAAAACCCGGACAACTACAAAGGCGTCTGCGGCAAGTGCAATTATCGGCACGTTTGCGGAGGAAGCCGCGCTCGCGCTTACGCCGTCTGCGGCGACCCGCTCGGCCCGGAGCCGGACTGCGACTTCGAAACGCCGTAAACGCCGCGTTTTTTCGCTTTACCGCTCAACTTAGCGCCCAGAAAACGCCAAAACCCCGCCGCCTTAGCGCAAAACTAGAGCGACGGGGTTCTTTCTCTTTCGGCGCTCGCGCGCTTCGTTTTTATTCTTCGTCTTCGTCGTCCTTCGCGCGCAACGCGCGCATTTCTTGCACAAACGCGAGCCCGGCGGCTTCGGAAGCCCTAAAAGCGCGCTCCAACACGGCGATAAAAGCGTCGACGTCGGCGGCGTAAAGCTCGACGGACACGCTAACGTTCGCTTCGTCGCTGAACTCCACGCTGGGCAAGACTTTAGCGCACTTCATCTTCGTGTTGACGCGAGCGGACGCGATCAACGCTTGTTCGTACTCCTCCTCGTCGTCCAACGACCAGAAGTTCGGATAGACGACCCGAAAATAAATCGGATCGCTCTCCTCGAAAATAACGACGTACGTTTTGCCCTCGCGCTTGACGACAATATCGCCGTCTTCGTCGTATTTCGGGCGAAACCCTTCGTCGCAGAGATATTCGAAAACCTTTTCGTTCGCACTGTTAGGAGTCGAGAACGTCATTTTTTCTCCTTAATTGCGTTAGGACGCCGCGCCGAAAACGCGGCGGCGTTTGATTTTTTGCGTTTAGTCGGCGTCTTGCGTTTCGCGCATACGCTTCACGAACTCGCGACGCGCCGCTTGAATCGAGTTGGCGGCGCGTTCCCAAACTTCCAAGAACGAGTCGACGTTATCGCAAAACAGTTCCGCTTTGATCGACGCTTTCGCGTCCGGATCGTATTGTTCGCTAATGTCGACGCAAGCGCACTTGATCGTTCGATTCACCTGCAGCGCGGCGAGCTTTGCGTTGCGCCACTCGTCTTGGTCGGCCATCAGCCAAAAGTCCGGCAAATTCAGCCGATAAAAATCCGGATCGTCCTTGTCGAATTGCAAATGAAAGCGCTCGCCGTCCTTACGGAACTCGATCGTTTGCCGCAACTTGTCGCCTTTCGGGCGAAAACCTTCGTTGCTAAAGTATTCAAACGCCGCGTCAAAGCTCATCGTCGTCTCTCCTTTTTAACTTTTGTTCTTAATGGCGTTACGCCAACAACCAAAACCCAGTCTAACGCATTTTTTATCAACAACTTAAATTTGGCGACGTTCTCCTTATTCTCGCCGTTTTTTCTATCGCTCGTCCGAAACCGCGCGAACGCGACCGCCGGTTCGGCGTTCCGAACGCTTGGCGAGCCGTCGTTCGGAACGTTCCAATTTTACGCGCTTCGTCGTTAAATTTCTTCTCGAAAAAGAAGTTTTTTCTTTCGCTCGAACGGGCGGCGTTCCCCGCGTCCGCGTTCTTCTCCGAGAAAACACGAAGTCAAACGCGTTTCGACTTTTCTTTTGTCGCGACAAAAAAATATTTTTGCCGATCGCGTTTCCGCCGCGCGATCGCGTCGAAAGGCGGAAAGTTAGCCTCCCCTTCTCTTCGTTTTCTTTTTTTTTGCGTCAAAGCGACGGTTTAGCGTCCGACGTCCGCCGGGTTCCAACGTTTGCCGCCGAAACGGTTCGGACCGTCCGTTCCGCGAACAAACGCCGACGCAATCCCCAAAACGAGCTGCCAAATCGCCGCCGGAATAACCAACGCCGCCCCGACGAATATCATCCCCGCCGAAGCGACCGTATCGTCGTTCGTCTCGAAATCTTCCAGCCCGACGCCGAAAATAATAAGCGTCAAGCCGACAAGCCCCAAAACGATCGGGCCGAGCATCTGTTTCGCCGACCAGCCGACGTCGTGCAGACGCCGTCCCATCACCGCGAGCGCCGGAAGCATTACCGCCAAACTCCAGAGCGAATCGACGACGTTCGACGTCGCCTCCGCCGCGTAAACGTCCGCTCCGCTCCCCAACGTCGCGACGCTCGCGACAAATTGCAACGCTCCGCCGATCAATCCGTTAACGACGACCCAGCCCCAGTACTCGGTTCGCGTCGCGCGGCCTCGGAAATTGCAGTAATTCTTCATACAATGTCCGAACGCGCCCCAAAAACTCGGCCCGACGGTCGCTTCGCCGTCGAGGCAATACGCCGCGCCGTCGTCGACCGGAGCGCCCGCGTCGTAAGGGTTCGCGCTTCCGACGTTATCGTATTCGCCGCCGGTCAAAGGCGTTCCGCAAGCGCCGCAAAACGCGTCGTTCGGGCCGGTCGTTCCGCCGCAACGAGGACAAAAGTTCGCCATTGTTCGTTCTCCTAAAATAATTTCGCTCAAAATTCGACGCCGCTCCGTTTCGCGTTCGAAGCTCCGCCGTCGTTATTTATTTTACTCCGTCGACGTCGAAAAATCAAGTTTCGCGTCCAAAATTTCTTTTTCGCGACGCCGCAACCCGCTCCAACGTTTCGCTTTAACGCCGATCAACGCCGTTTTTCCGCGTCAATTTTACGCCGGATTCGACCGCCGCCCGCCCCAACGGTTCGGCTCGCGCATTCCGTCGCCGAATCCCGCGGTAATCGCCGCCCGAAATTGCGCAATCCCCGCCGGAATGAAAAACGCCAAAACAAGCCAAGCCGTCCGAAGTTCGCCGCCCTCCGCCCAGACGCCCCAAAGCGCGACGCCGACGCCGCCCCAAACGACCGAGGCGAGCCAACGTTTCGCCGACTTGCCGACGTCGTGCAAACGCCGCGCGAAAACTGCGAGGCTCGGAAGGAGCGTCGTCCCAAACCAGAAACAATGAAACTCGTTCAACCGCGCCGACGCGCTCTCGAGATTCGCCGTCAAGGCGTTCGCGACCGTCGGCGCCGCGACAAAAACGACCGCCGCCCAAGGAACGAACCAGCCCCAAAACTCGGTTCGCGTCGCTCGACCGCGAAAAACGCAATACTTCTTCAAACAGTGCAAGGGCGCCCCCCAAAAACTCGGCCCGACCGTCGGTTGAAGGTAGCGCGCCGTTTCCGAAGCGTCCGCGCCGCGACGCCCCGCGCTTCCGCCGTTCTTCTTGAAGCGACCGGTCAACCGGGTTCCGCAAGCGGCGCAAAACGCGACGTCCGGGTCGGTCGCGACGTTGCAACGAGGGCAAAAGTTCGCCATTTTACTTTCTCCATAAATCGTTTTCGCCAAAATTCCGCGCCGCTCGGGTTCCCGTTCGAACCGCGACGCCGCGCAACATTATTTTAGCGCGCCGCCGACGGAAAATCAAGTTTTTTGCAAAAGAAATTTTCGCCGTTCAAACCGTTTCGTTTTCGACGCTTAACGCGTCTTCCGCGTTTTTGTCCCGTTCGCGACGCGCCGCCTCTTTCGGCGTTAGACGCTCCGCTCCGAAACGGTTCGGCCCCGGCGTCCCGACGCGAAAGCCCGTCAAAACGCGGACTAAAATCCCCAACGTTACGACGGCGCATCCGACGACAATCAGCAACGCCGCCGTCTCCGCGAACTCCGGCGTCGTTATCCGCGTCGCGACGACGAATCCCGTCGCCCAAATCGCCGTTCCCCAGCCTAACGGCGACGACGTTACTAAGAAGAACGTCGCCCCCGCCGCCGCGACGATAACGACGCCCGTTATTTCGTTCGGCGCCGCGCCGCGCGAGTCGAATAAATAAGCGCCAAACGCGACGCCGCCCGCCGCCGCTAAAATCGCGACGTATCCGCCCAGCGCCGTCTTCCAACTCGCGACGACGTTCCGATCTCGCAAACGACGCGTCCAAACCGCCGCGTCCGGAACCGACGCCGCCAAGCCGAACGCCAAACCGGCTCCTAAAAAAACAAACGGTATTCCCTTCGTCGCGAGCGTCCAAGCGAACGGAATCAACGTTCCCAATCCGGCGACGAACCCCAACGCAAAGAGCGCGACGAAAAGCCCCGCGAGCCAACCGAAATACTCCGTTCGGTTCGCTCGGCTTTTAAAGTCGAACGGACGGCGCAGGCAATGCCAAAACGCCCCGAAAAAACTCGGCCCGACCGTCGGCGGCGCGTCGGCGAACTCCCAACCGTCGGCGCTTTCGGCGACGCGTTCCGGCGTCGCGAACGGGTTGCGCTCGTCGGCGGCGGTCGCTTCGTTCAATTCGTTTTCGGCGCGCATTTCGTTTTACTCCGTTAAAGCGTTATTCGCTACCCCTTGCCGTTTCGGGCGTTTTCTTCGTCGACGGCGTTGACGCTCCGCCAACCGAACCGCCCGTCGTAAACTTTGCCGTCGTTAACGAGGCGCGCGTCGTACCGGTCTTCGCCGTCCGCGTTTTGGTAAACTTTCCTTTGCCAACGTCGCGTCGGGAAGCCGTATTGGTTCGGCTCTTTTTGGCCCGGCAGGAACAGCATGACCGCGAGAACCGCCCAACCGACGACCGGAATCAGCGCGAGCCCCAACCAACGCCCGGACAAACCGACGTCGTGCAAGCGTCGCACCGCCGACGCGGGCGCCGGAATCAACGAAATCAACCCCGCGACGACGCCGAGCCCGGTAAAACCGCGCTCCGCGAAATAGCAATAGCTCCCCCAAGCGGCGCCGAGGAAAAGCCAAAAGCCGATTCCGCTTCCGCGTCCTTGAAAATTCGCGATTTGAGCCCAAGCCCAATACCGCGCGTCGTCCTCGTCCGTCGGGATGAACTCCGACGGTTCGAACGCGTCTTCGTATTTCCCGGCGCGCCAATTTTTCGCTCGTTCTTCGGCGCGTTTTTGGCTCTCCGTTTTGCGCGTCGCCTTCAACGACGCTCCGCAGACGGCGCAAAAGAGCCCGCCGTCCGCGTCGACCGCTCGCTTGCAACGCGGACAAAAGGTCGTTCGGCACGCGCCGCAAAAGGTATCGTCGGCTTTTAGTTGAAGTCCGCAAACTTGGCATTTTCGCCCGGTCGTCATTTTCGTTCTTTTTTCTTGTTCGCGACGCGTTGTTTCGTCGGCGCCGCGTTTCCTTTCTTATTATTCTTAAGAGCGCGTTTCGCGAAAAGTTTCCGTTATTTTTGCAAAAATTTTCGTTATTCGTCCGCCGTCGCTCCTCATTGTAACGCAAAAAACCCGCCGCGGCAAGCGTTTTGTCGCGGCGGGGTTTGAAAATTCAATCGATTTAATCGCGTTCCGCTAAAAGTTCGAGCAATTCTTGATTGATATAATATTTCGTCGTCCCTTTTTTGTTCGCCGTTAAAAAGCCGTTCTCTTCCAACGTATTAAGATGTTGACGCGCCACCGCTTCCGTTTTTCCCAAGTCTTTAGCGTAAATTTTTACCTTAGTATACGGATTCTTAAAAAGATGATTTATCAAATCTTGGCTATAAAGTTTAGGCAACGTCGCGCGAATCGCCTCCTTTTTTTTCCGCATTAACTCTCGAAGACGCGTTACCGTTCGCTGCGTTTGCTTAGCGGTGGTTTCAATCGCTTCTAAAATAAAAAGAACCCAGTTTTCCCACTCGCGATTATCGCCCAGTTCTTTCATTAATCGATAATATTCGCTTTTGTTTTCGATAATATATCGACTTAAATAAAGAACCGGCGCGTCGAGCAATTCGTTGTTCGTTAAATACAAAACGTTAAGGATTCTGCCGGTTCTTCCGTTGCCGTCGTAGAACGGATGAATCGCTTCAAATTGGTAATGTAAAATTGCCAGTTGAATTAAAGGATCGTAATCTAATCGCTCGACGTCGTTAAAAAAAGTCAAAAAGTTGTCGAGTAATTTTTTGATATCGTCTATATTTTGCGGCGGCGTATGAACAATTTCGTTCGTCGCGACATTTTGAATACGCGTTCCGGGCGTCGTCCGCAACCCTTGACTGTTTCCGACGATACTTCGTTGAATCTCTAACAAATCGTTGCGCCGAATAATTTTATCCCGCCGCGCCCGTTCGAATCCCGCCGTCAACGCGGCGGCGTATCCGTTAACTTCCTTTACTTCCGGCGACGTCGGGCCCAAATCGATGTTCGCCTCAAAAAGTTCGTCTTGCGTCGTTACAATATTTTCAATTTCCGAACTTAATTGCGCTTCTTGCAACGTCAGCGTCGTAATTAAGACGGCGGAATTAGGAACCGAAGCAAGCGAACCGTTTAAATTGCCTAACGCTCGCGACGCTTGATTCAATTTTTTCAACACCTTAACGGTATTGAAATCGACGTCGCGAATCGCGTCGGGAAGTAAAGAAAACCAAGGCCGACTTTTCATTATAAATTTCCAAGCGCAAACGCAACGTTAAAATAGTCAAACAACTTTTGACTCTTCATCAAAATCGCCGTTTTTCATTAAAAGCAAGCCGACTCTTTATCAAAATCGCCGTTTTTCATTAAAGCAAGCCGACTTTTTCACTATTTTAACAAAAAAAAACGCCGCGACAAGCGTTTTGTCGCGGCGGGGTTCAACATTTCAACGCTTTTTCAAGCGTTTCGGGGCTTTCGCTAAAATCAGGCGAGTTTGCGGCAGATCGCTTCGGCCATCTCTTGCGTGCCGACGGCGGTCGGGTCGTCGCGGTTCGGCTTCATGTCGTAAGTAACGTCTTTGCCTTCGCGAATGACTTCGGCGACCGCGGCTTCGAGGCGGTTCGCGGCGTCGGTTTCTTTCAGGTGGCGGAGCATCAAGACGCCGGACAAAATCAACGCGCACGGGTTGACTTTGTTCAAGCCCTTGTATTTCGGCGCGCTGCCGTGCGTCGCTTCGAAAACGGCGCCGTTGTGCCCGATGTTCGCGCCCGGAGCGACGCCGAGACCGCCGATCAACCCGGCGCAGAGGTCGCTCAAGATGTCGCCGTAAAGGTTCGGGAGCGCGACGACGTCGTAAAGCTCCGGCTTTTGGACGAGCTGCATGCACATGTTGTCGACGATGCGGTCTTCGAACTCGATTTCCGGGAAGTCTTTAGCGACGTTGCGCGCCGTTTCGAGGAAAAGACCGTCCGAAAACTTCATGATGTTCGCTTTGTGAACCGCCGTAACCTTTTTGCGGCCGTTTTCGCGAGCGTATTCGAACGCGGCGCGAACCAAGCGATCCGTCCCGGAAACGCTGATCGGCTTGATCGAAACGCCGGTTTCGTCGTACTTCGTCGCGATTTTGCGGCCCGGCGCCAAACGGTTGATTTCGTCGACGATTTCCTTCGTAACTTCCGAACCCTTTTCGAATTCGATACCGGCGTAAAGGTCTTCGGTGTTTTCGCGGAAAATGACGAGGTCGACCGGAACCGAACTGAAGTACGAACGGACGCCCGGGTAATATTTGCACGGACGAACGCAAGCGAAGAGATCGAGTTCTTGGCGGAGGTGAACGTTCAGGCTGCGGAAGCCGGTTCCGACCGGAGTCGTGATCGGCGCCTTCAACGCGCAACGGGTGCGGCGAATGCTTTCCAAAACTTCCGGCGGCAACGGGTTGCCGGTCTTTTCCATCACGTCGATTCCCGCCTCTTGGACGTCCCAATTAATCGCGACGCCGGTCGCGTCGACGCATTTGCGAGCCGCTTCGGCCAATTCCGGACCGACGCCGTCGCCGGTGATGAGCGTAACTTCGTAAGCCATTTTCGTTCCTTTCGTTCGAACGTTCGTTCGCAATTCTCAACATCGCCCGCCGAGCGCCGCGAACCCCGTTTCGATACGCGCCGCGTCGGCAAGCCGCTTGCCTCCATTTTACCCGAAAGCGCCGTTTCGTCAATCGCCCCCGACGGAGCGCCGCTTCGCCCGAATTTAACGAAAAACGCCCGCCTTGCGTTCGGCAAAGCGAGCGTTAAAACGCGCCGTTCGGCGGCTTCGACGTTTCTCAACGGAAAACGTCCGCTTTCATCGAGTACGGCAGTTCGCCGGGACGGAAGTTTTCGTTAACGTAAAGGACGCCGCCGACGCCGACGAGTTTATTCGCGCGGTAATTCACTTCATGTCCGCGTTCCATCGAGACGGCGATCATGTCCGCCGCGTTCGTGCCGGGCGAACAAAATTGGCAGTGGCCGAGCGTGCGAACGAGGTTGAAATCGGTAATTCCCGCGTGCCGCTTCGTCGGGTACATGTACCCTTCGATATAAACGCGGCGCCCGTTCAACGCGGCGATTTCCGGCGCCACGGAGCCGTCTTTCGTCAGCGCCATCGAGTCGAACGCGACGACTTCGTATCCGGGCGGCGCGTTGTGATAAAAATAGTAAACGCGCCAACACGTCGCCGAAATCGCCAGCAAAACGCTCAACGCGGTCGCGGTCGACGTCAGCGCGAAACCGCCGATCTCCTCCGGCGCCCGCATAATCTTCCGCAAGCCTAAAACCCCGAGAACGGCTCCGGCGACCGCGACCAAAATGAACGGCGTCCAAAAAAAGCCCAAAATCGAAACGATCGCCGCGACCAACGAGCCGACGCCCAACGTCGCGATTTGTTTGTAGTCGACCGTTTCCTCGGTCGGCGCGACCGCCTCGACGTCGCGATAAACGCCTTTGAGCGCGTCGTCAAAAACAGCTTTCATCGGTTTCGCTCCGCCGCGCTCAACGCGCGGTCTTTGCTAAGTTTAAGAAAAGCGCGAACGTTCGAAACGCGTCTCGAACCGCCGCGAGCGGACGTCGAAAACGCGTTTCGAAAGACGTTCCGAAAAGCCGCGAATCAGGTTTGCAACGATTGCGCGACGTCGGTGCGGTACGCGATCACCGCCGGCAAGTAACCGACGATCGACGCCAAGCCGATCAGCCCCGGAATCAACGCCAACTCGACCGCTTGGAAGTCCCAAGGCCGCACCATCACGTTCGAATACGCCATAATCAGCGGCGCGAGCGCCCCGATCGCCAAGTGCCCGATCAACGCCCCGAAGAGGCCGCCGCCGAGCGAAAGCAAAATCGACTCGAGCAAAATAATCGACATAACGGTCGAACGCCGCGCGCCGAGCGCCCGCATGATCGCGATTTCTTGGCGGCGCTCGTTCATCGAGTTGTAAATGCTGACCATCATCCCGACGCCGGCGACGATAACGACTTGAATCGCGAAAATAATCAAAACGCTTTGAATGTTCCCGATCACGTCTTGGAAGAACGCCGCGATCTCTTGAACCGGCGCGACCGCCTGCGCTTCGAGAAGCTCGCCCTCGATCTTCGCCGGAAGCGCGGTAACGGCCGTGTCGATCACTTGGCGACGCTCCGTTTGAACCAAATCTTGCTCTTCGATTTCGAGGCCCGGTCGGCTTTCGGTCGCGGCTTCGACGGCGGCGGCGGTCGCGGTTACTTCGACTTCGGCGTCTTTAGTAATAAGGAGAATCGCGGTCAAACGGCGCTTATGTTCGGCGTGTTCATGTTCCGCGTGTTCTTCGCCTTCGCCTTCGCGTTCCTCGACGCCGAGTTCGGCGCGTTTGCGGGCCAGCTCGTCTTCGCGGAGGTCGTAATTGATCGTTTCGACTCCGGCGTGTCCGTGTTCGTGTTCGCGATAAAAGCCTTCGAGGTTGACGAAAACGGCGCGGTCGTTCGGGCTGCCGGTGTGATCCAAAATCCCGACGATTTTAAACGGTTCGTGCAGGTCTTCGTCGCGCGCCGAGTTCGCATGCCCGAAGCGGATTTCTTGCCCGACTTGCAGCTTGTTCTTCTTCGCGACCGCGTAACCGACGACGGCGCCGGTATAGTCGGCGTATTTGAAGAATTCGCCTTCTTGAAGCGTGTAAGGTTTGCCGTCCGACTTCGTAACGGAGCTGAAATATTCCGGCGTCGTCGCGATGACCGGCGAACCTTGGTAGTTGTCGCCGCGAGCGATCGGAATCGCCGTTTTCACTTCCGCCGAGTAGCGCGACGAACGCATCAGGTCGTAATACTCGTAAGGAATCAACCCGACCGGGTCTTGGTTGTAAAAGACCGTGCTAAGAACGAGTTGCAGTTTGCTCCCCTTGGCGCCGACGATCAAGTCGTACCCCTGCGCGCCCTGTTGGAACGACTTCCCGACGACGCCGTTAATAACGAGAACCGTAACGACGAGCGCGACGCCGAGCGCCATCGAGAACGCCGTCAACGCCGACGCCAACGAACGGTGCCGAATGCTTTTCCAAGCGATTTTCCAAAGACTCATGTTGCCGCCTCAAGTAAAAAGGACGTTCGACCGCCGCGACAAACGCCGGTCGCTTCCGAAAAAATAACGAAAAAAACAAGGGCGCGCCGAGCGAAAACGTTTCCGCTCGACGCGCTTTAACGGATTATTCTTCCGTCGAATCGTTCGCGTCGTCCGCGTCCGAATCGATTTCGACCGTCGGTTCCGGCGCCGCCGTTTCTTCTCCGGCGAAAGTCGAGGCGCCGAGCGTCGTTTTCGGCGTCGCGTCGACTTCGTCGCGCGGAATGCGGTTGATCGCGACGATCGCGTCGTCGACGTCGACGTTCATCAAGCGGACGCCCTGCGTGTTGCGGCCGGTTTCGCGGATTTCGTCGATCGCGAAACGTTGGATTTTGCCGCGCGCGGTGATCGTCATCACTTCGTCGCCGGCGTCGACTCGCAAGACGTCGACGACTTTGCCGTTGCGCTTGGTCGTCTTGACGTCGAGGAGGCCGCCGCCCCCGCGCCGTTGCGTTCGGTAACGACGGTTCGAGGAGCCGTCGGCGCTTTCGTCGCCGTCTTCCGCTTCCGTTTCCGCGTTTTCGGCGGTTTCCGTCGCTTCGAGTTCGGCGTCGTCGACCGCGTCGCCCGGATCGGCTCCGGCGGCGGTCATTTCGAGCGCGTCGCCCAACGCTTCCAACTCTTCGGCGCTCGTCGCCGCGGCGTTCGGACCGAACGGCGTGCGCTTCCCGTAACCGTTTTCGCAAACCGTTAAGAGGAAAGCGTTTTCGTCGGCGATCGCCATCCCGACGACGTAGTCGCCGGCGCGGAGCGAAATCCCCTTGACGCCGCTGGCCGCGCGCCCCATCGGTCGAGCGTCCGACTGTTTGAAGCGAATCGCTTTCCCCTTGGCGGTCGCCAAAACGATTTCGTCCCCCGGTTCGACGACCGCGACGTCGACGAGTTCGTCCCCTTCGCGGAGTTTGATCGCGATGAGGCCCGCTTTGTTCGGGCGGCTGTACGCGCTCAAATCGGTCTTCTTGACGAGACCGTTTTTCGTCGCCATGACGAGGAACGCGCCCGGTCGGTCGAAGTCGCGAATCGCGCGGCAGTCGGCGACCTTTTCGTCGGCGTCGAGGTTCAACAGGTTGACGAGGTTGCGGCCCTTCGCGTCGCGGGCGAGTTGCGGAATGCCGTAAACCTTTTGCCAATAGCACTTGCCCTTGTTCGTGAAGAAGAGCAAATAGGAGTGCGTGCTGGCGACGAAGAGGTGGCGCACCGGGTCTTCCTCGTCGGTTTTCGCGCCTTTAAGTCCTTTGCCGCCGCGACGTTGCGCTCGGTACTCGTCGAGCGCGGTTCGCTTGACGTAACCGTTCGTCGTGATCGAAACGACCATCGTCTCTTCGTTGATGAGGTCTTCGTCCGCGACGTTTCCGACTTCCTCGAACGCGATTTCGGTGCGGCGTTTGTCGGCGAACTTGTTTTTGACCTCTTCCAAGTCTTGACGGACGATCGCCAAAATGTTCTTTTCGTCCGACAAAATGCGGCGGAACTCCGCGATATCGGCGAGAAGCGCGTTATATTCGTCGGCCAATTTTTGCTGTTCGAGGTTGACCAATTGACCGAGCGTCATACGGAGAATCGCGTCCGCTTGCACCGGCGTGAGCGTGTACGACTCCTTGACGCCGCGCGTCGACTGGAACGACTCGAAGCCTTCGTCGCCGAGCGCTCGATTCAGGAGCGCGGCCGGGCACTCGATTTGCATCAAGCGCTGTTTCGCTTCGAACTGCGTCGCCGACGTGCGAATGACGCGGATTACTTCGTCGATGTTGGCGTGCGCGATCAGCAAGCCCTCGACGGTGTGTTGACGCTTAATCGCTTTATTCAAAAGGAATTGCGTTCGTCGGCGAATGACCGAGACGCGGTGTCGCAGGAACTCGACGATCAACTCTTTGAACGTCATGACGCGCGGTTTGCCGTCGACCAACGCGAGCAAAATGATCGAGAACGAGTCTTGCAGCGGGGTGTATTGGTAAAGTTGGTTCAGGACGACGTGCGGGTCGGCGTCTTTCTTCAAGTCGAGGACGAGACGCACCGGCTCCTTCAGGTCGGATTCGTTGCGAATCGACGAAATCCCGACGATGCGCCCTTCGTTGACCATTTCGGCGATCTTTTCTTCGACGCGGTCGCGGGCCTGTTGGTACGGGATTTCCGAAACGATAATCCGGCTTCGTTTCCCGTTTTCTTCGATGCGAGCGCGAGCGCGAACGACGATGTTGCCGCGTCCGGTCAGGTAGCCGCGACGAATCCCGCGGGTTCCGCAGATAACGCCGCCGGTCGGGAAGTCCGGGCCCGGGCAGATGCGAAGCAACTCGAACGGCGAAATATCGGGGTCGTCGATCGTCGCGATCGCGGCGTCGCAGACTTCGCCGAGGTTGTGCGGCGGAATGCTCGTCGCCATCCCGACGGCGATACCGTTCGCGCCGTTGACGAGAAGGTTCGGCGCCTTCGACGGCAAGACGGTCGGCTCCATTCGCGTTTCGTCGTAAGTCGGGACGAAGTCGACGGTGTCGAGGTTCAAGTCTTCGAGAAGGGTCATCGCCATTCCGGAGAGGCGCGCTTCGGTATAACGCATCGCGGCGGGGGGAAGACCGGCGATCGACCCGAAGTTCCCCTGTTTGTCGATGAGGACGTGCCGCATGTTCCATTCTTGCGCCATCCGAGCGAGCGTCGGGTAAACGACCTGTTCCCCGTGCGGGTGGTAGTTCCCGCTGGCGTCGCCGGAAATCTTCGCGCATTTGACGCGTTGCGAATGCGGGCCGAGCCCGAGGTCGTTCATCGCGACCAAAATGCGGCGCTGCGACGGTTTCAAACCGTCTCGAACGTCCGGAATCGCGCGGCTGACGATAACGCTCATCGCGTACGTCAGGTAACTTCCTTTCAACTCGTCTTCGATGGCGAGCTGAACGAGCTTCGAACCGTCCGGCAGAACGAGCTGACCGTTGGCGTTTCGAATCGGGCGGAGCGGACGCAACGGCGTCGACGGCGTTTCGGAGCCGTTTTCGTCGTCGAACGAATCGGCGTCGACGTTATTTTCGGCGTTCGAGTTCTCCGCGTCGGAACGTTCGTCGTCGTTCGGGCGCTCTTCGTTTTCCGAATTTTCGCGGAAATCCGCGTCGTCGTTGTTTTGATTGTCGTCGGACAAGGGAAAGTCTCCTCGCTGATGGGGTCGGACGGGCGCTTGCGTCGAACCCGGTTCGGCGAAACCGGCGTTTTCGAACGTTGGCGAGCGTCGCCCGTCTTCGAAAACCGCCCAAATCCCGCAAAGCGCCCAAATTCCGACGCTCGACCGTTCGACGAAAGCGACGCGTCGAAACGGAACCGAACGTCGTCGCGTCGACCGAAAAAGCCGTTCTCGTTTAAGGAACGCAAGGGCCCCGAAAAAACGGCAAGTCGACTCTTCAATTATACCGGAAACCGCCGAAATTTCAACGGACGGGGCCGCCTAAATTCGAAAATTGCCCCGATTCGACGCGTAAAAAACGCAAAAATAGAAAACCTTTAAGAAAAAAAGCCGCCGAGAAAAAGACTCGACGGCGCGTTTCAAAATCGGACGCTTAACGAAGCGAACGCGAAAGCGTCATTCGGCGTATTCGGCGACGTCGACCGTCGTCGTTTTTTCGCCCGGGACGGCGACTTTCAGCGGCGACGAGTCTTTCGTCTTCAACGCGACCGGGATAATTTGCGGCATATTGGCGATTTCCGCGTCGCGTTCGGCGCGGTAATCCGAAATTTCCTTTTGCGACATGTCGGCCATTTCCTCGATCGTCAGCTCCGGCATCGTCGGAACCGGGTCTTTCCGGAGCGTAACGACGAACGAACCTTCGGGAGCGCCCGGCGCGACGAAGTTCGCGAACGTCGTTTGAACGACGCACTTGCCGGACGCGTCCGTCTTTCCGCCGACGATAACGCCGCTAATCGGCGTTTCCGGAATCAAGGCGACTTCGACGCCCTCGATCGGAGCGCCGCCGTCGACGACGACGATTTCGCACTTCGAAACCTTCGGAAAACCCTTCGGTTTCCCGGAGCAACCGACGACGACCGCCAACGAAAGAAGAACCGCCGCCGCGCAATAAAGATTTTTCATCGCTTATTTCCTTTTTACTCGTTTTTCGTTTGGTTAAAAAAGAAACGCCGCCCGAATCCGAGCGGCTTTCGTCGAGCGTTTATCGCCCCGCGACGCGCTTCGTCAAACCGTCGCCGCGTCGCGAGCTTTCAAAACGCCGTTATTGGAGGTCGGTTTCGCCGGCTTGGACGGTTCCCATCGCGCCCCAAACGCCGAACGGGCTCTTGCCGCTGAATTCTTTCCCGTGCGACGCGCTCGTCGTCGAGTAAGCGGAGCCGTTGACGTCCGCGTCCATATCGCCGCAGTCGATCGTTTCGCTAACGAAGCGAACGGAACCGTCGACCATCGCCGCGTTGACGCCGCCGCTGTGGTTGCTCGACGCGGAGCAAATCCCGAAGCCCCAGCCGCTTTGACCGTTGCCGCTCCCGTAGTTGCGAGCGTTCGGCGAGTTCGGCGGCATAATCGTTTGGAAACCGGTAACGCTGACGTTCCCGTCGGCGAAGTTTTGACCGCGTTCGAACGTCGCGGCGGTTCCGTCGAAGATCGTGCGGTCGGTCGCGTTGACTTTGTTCAAAATGTTGCGCGGAACGACGACTTCGGCGCTGCCGAGAACCATAACGCCGCCCTTAACTTTGTTCGTCCCTTGCGTCGCGCCGCAAACCGTTTCCGAATAGGCGACCGTGTTCGACGTGCCGTCGGTGATCGAACTCATCGTGCGCGTAACGACCGTGCGTTTGGCCGCGTCGTTGTAGCTCGTCGGAACGAAAATACCGCCCGGATAGAAGCCGCGCGACGTCATCGCCGATTCGTCCGATTGGCAAATGGAGTCGCCCCAAGAGCCGACGTAGTTCGTTTTCGAAACGTTGCCGACCCAGCTCGACGTTTGTTTCGAGTTCCCGTCGGACGGGCAAAGGAGGTGCGTGAAGGTCGCGTTGTACGCTTGTCCGTCGTTATGTTGCGCGTTCGGAACGCCCTTCGAAACGATGTCGTTGTAGAACGCCGATTGTTCCGTGTACGGCATCAGCCAGAACAAGTGGCTCGCGTAGTTGTAGCAAACGACCGAACCGCCGCCGCGCGCCGGCGGGAACGAGTTGTGCGCGTCGTGGTACATTTGGCACGACAGTTGCAGTTGTTTCAGTTGGTTCGTGCATTGCATGCGACGAGCCGCTTCGCGCGCCGCTTGAACCGCCGGGAGAAGAAGCCCGATCAAAATCCCGATGATCGCGATGACGACCAACAACTCGACGAGAGTGAAGCCGCTTTTGTTCGTTTTGGAAACGCTCATTTTACCTATTTCCCCAATTTTCGCGCTTTTCGCGCAACCGATAAAAAAAACAATATCGCGCCGCGCCGGTTTTATCGACGCGGCTTTGCCAAACCGCCTATCTTACCGCGCTTAAACGTTCGCGTCAAGCGGTTTACGTCTATTATACGCTCGGCGGAGTCTAAAAGTTCCGACGTCGCGACATTTTGCGAAATTTTGCGATATTTTCTCCGCTTCGACGCGAACGGGCCGCTAAAGATAGCCGCGTCGAAGTTAAACGTCATTATACCGCGCCGACGCAAACTCGCAACCGGGGGCGCCGCCGTTTCCGCGACAAAACGTCGCCCCAAAAATGTTCAAAAACGCCGCCGCTCGAAAACCTCGAACGACGGCGTTTCGTTTAACGGCTCGCGCTCCGTCGGAACGCGCTCTTACCGCCGCTTCTCCGCGCCGCCGTCAAAGGCCGCGCGCAAGTCGCGTCAGTTGTATTTGCCGCAGCAGTTCTTGTACTTTTTCCCGCTGCCGCACGGGCACGGTTCGTTGCGTCCGACGCGCGGTTCTTTGTTGCGAATCGTCTCGACCTTTTGGTTTTTGCTCGCTTCGATCGCTTCCTCTTGCGCGGCGCGTTCGGCGTCGATCTCGGCGGTCGCCGACTGCGCGGCGGGCTGGGTCGCGCGCATCGTCGTCCCGGCGGACCAAACGGAACCGATGAAGTTCTCGTCGAGCTGTTCGACGCGGTACACGTAATCGGTAACGCGTTCGAAGACGCCGTTCCACATCGCGTCGAAGACGCGCATCCCCTCGCGCTTGTACTCGACTTTCGGGTCGACCTGCGCGTATCCGCGGAACCCGACGCTCGCCTTGAGGTGGTCCATCGCCATCAGGTGGTCTTTCCAAGCCGCGTCCAAAATGCCGAGAATCAACGAGCGTTCGACCTTGCGCATTTCCGGGTTGAACTCGTTTTCGATGATCGACTCGACGCGGTTCTCCAAGAGCAACACGTCCCAATCGGCGAGTTCTTCGACGGTCAACGCTTGGCCGAGTTCGCCGTCGAGCCAATCGCAGAGCGACTTCAACTCCGGCGCGTCGCGGCGAATCTTGCGAATATCGCTCGACGTAATCCGCTCGTTGCGAGCGATTTTCTCTTCGCGCTTTTCGCGGATTTTCTCGACGTCGACGCTTTCGTCGGCGAAGAGTTTTTCCAAACGCTTTCGCATTTCGACGCGGTACGGCTCCGCTTTTTCCGACGCGGCGCGGCTGATCGCGAAGAGCGTTTCTTCGATCTCGCGGCGCTGTTTGTTTTTCAGCTCTTCGACGTCGAGCGCGACGCCGAACCGACGCGCGGCCCACTCGGCGACGCCTTCGCGGTCGTACCGCTTGCCGTTTTGATCTTGAACGGTAAAGTGCGTCAAACCGGCCAAAACCGGGAAACGCGCTTCGCGTTCGCGGTACCCTTGAATCGCTTTGTCGCGCGCCAGTTTGCGGAAGTCGGCCGTTTCGAGCTTCGTCGCTTCGTTTTCGTCGATTTCGACGCCGAATTTCTCGCGAAGCCAACGGCAAGCCGTTCGGACGCCGTAATTCGCGTCGAGGAGCGGATCTCCGGCGTCGATATTCGCGACGTCGTAAAATTTGTTCGCTTTTTCGATGAGGAATTCGGCGGCGCCGTCGCGTCCGATTTTCTTCAAATCGACGTCGCGGACCCCGGCGTTCCAGCGCGCGTTCGCGGCTTTCGCCAACGCTTGCCAGTTCCATTCTTCTTCCGGCGCGTCGTCGGAGAGGTTTTCTTCGACCGCGTCGAGAGCGTGCGTTTCCGACATGCGGCGCGCGCTGTCGATCGCGTATTCGCTCGCCATTTTCGCGTCCATTCCGCGGAACTGTTTCGCTTCGAACTCGACGTTCAAGACGTGCGAAACGTAAGCGGCGTACGCGGCGGCCCCGTAAGTCGGCGCCAAGAATTCCGACAGGTAACGATCGAGTTGCGCGTCGATCATTTCTTCGACGAAGTCCTTCGTGTTCCCGCCGTCGAGGATGCGTTGACGGTACGAGTAGACGCGCTTGCGCTGCATGTCCATCACTTCGTCGTACTCGAGGAGGCTTTTGCGCGTGTCGAAGTGGCGTTCTTCGATCTTCTTTTGCGCGCCTTCGATGCGACGCGTAACCATCTTGCTTTCGATCGCTTGGCCGTCCTCCATTCCGAGACGGGTCAACATATTTTTGACCCAATCGCCGGCGAAGATGCGCACCAAGTCGTCTTCGAGCGACAGGAAGAAGCGCGCGATCCCGGGGTCGCCCTGACGACCGCAACGCCCGACGAGCTGCAAGTCGATGCGGCGCGCTTCGTGTCGTTCGGTGCCGATAATGTGCAAACCGCCGAGTTCGCGAACTTTTTGCCCTTCGGCTTTCATTTGCTCGCGGTTTTCGATTTCGTTAACGAGCGCGACCCATTCGTCTTGCGGCACGTCGAGACGCGTCGGGTACTTCGTTTGGAAGATCGACCAAGCGAGGGTTTCCGGGTTCCCGCCGAGGATGATGTCGGTCCCGCGCCCGGCCATGTTCGTCGCGATCGTAACGGCGTTCATGCGGCCGGCTTGCGCGACGATTTCCGCTTCGCGCCCGATGTTCTCCGGTCGAGCGTTCAAGACTTGGTGCTTGACGCCGCGACGGTTCAACATGCCGGAAATGAGTTCGCTCTTTTGAATCGAGACCGTCCCGACGAGGATCGGGCGCCCCTTATATTCGATATCGACGATTTCGGCGCGCGGAACTTTCAGAACGTCCTTCGTTCCTTTGGCGACGAACTCGACGATATCGTCCGACTCCTTCTGGATCGTCCCGAACGCTTCCTCGCCGTTTTTGAGGATAAGGACGTCCCACTTGTGAACGCGTTCGATTTCGTCGACGACGGCCTTGTATTTTTCCGCTTCGGTGCGGTAAATCAAGTCCGGCTTGCAAATGCGTTGAACCGGGCGGTTCGGCGGAATCGCGAGCACGTCGAGTTTGTAAATTTTCCAGAACTCGCTCGCTTCGGTCATCGCGGTCCCGGTCATCCCGCCGATTTTGTCGTACAGCTTGAAGAAGTTTTGCAGCGTGATCGTCGCCAACGTGCGGTTCTCTTCCTTAACGCGAACGCCTTCCTTCGCTTCGACCGCTTGGTGCAGACCGTCGCTCCAGGTGCGCCCTTCCATCAAGCGCCCGGTGAAGTCGTCGACGATGACGATTTCGCCGTCTTTGACGACGTAGTTGACGTCGCGCTTGTAGAGGTAACGCGCTTTCAAAGCGTTGTCGATCAAGTGCGGCCAGTGCATGTTCCCGACCGTGTAGAAGCTCTCGACGCCGGCCAAACGCTCGGCGCGGCGGACGCCTTCGTCGGTCAGGTTCGTCGTATGGTCTTTTTCGTCGACCTTAAAGTCGACGTCTTTCACCAGCTGCGCCGCGAGGCGGTCGGCGGCGATGTATTTCGACAAGTCGTCGCGCGCCGAACCGGCGATGATGAGCGGCGTCCGCGCTTCGTCGATAAGAATATTGTCGACTTCGTCGATAATGGCGTAGTGCAGGCGGCCTTGCGATTGTTGCGCGTCCGGCGGGAAGTTCGAGTCGGCGCGACGGGCGTAACGCATGTTGTCGCGCAGGTAGTCGAACCCGAACTCGTTGTTCGTGCCGTACGTAATGTCGCAAGAATAAGCCTTTTGGCGGTCGGCGGTCGACATGTTGCTCTGAATCGAGCCGACCGTCAATCCAAGCGACATGTAGAGCGGCCCCATCCACTCCATGTCGCGGCGCGCCAAATAGTCGTTGACCGTAACGACGTGAACGCCCTTCCCTTCGAGCGCGTTGAGGTACGCCGGAAGGGTCGCGACGAGCGTTTTCCCTTCCCCGGTCATCATTTCGGCGATCTTGCCTTCGTGAAGCGCGCAACCGCCGATCATTTGCACGTCGTAGTGGCGCAAGCCCAACACGCGACGCCCGGCTTCGCGGCAGACGGCGAACGCTTCTTCGAGCAGGTCGTCGAGCGTTTCTCCAGCCGCGAGACGTTTGCGGAAGAGGAACGTTTGCTCGCGCAACTCCTCGTCGCTCATCGCTTGATATTTCGGCTCGAGCCCGTTGATCGCCTCGACGCGCGGCTGAATTTTCTTCAGCGCCCGCGCGTTCGACGAACCGAACAACGACGTGATTCTATTTTCCATCCAACGCGAGACGCCGCCGAAAAAATCGCCGACGCCCTCAAGGGAATCTTGCAAATCCATATTAAACCGATTTTCGCTGTCTTCCGACGCGCGCCGTCGTCGGACGTTCGAAGAACTCGCAACGTCGCCGAAACCGCCGTCGGGCGTCAAATTATCAAAAGGTCGCCGACGCGCTCGACGACGCCGACGCGGAACGTTTTTCGCCGTTCCCGCCGTTCGCGAGCGCGCTCTCTTTCAACGGAAATTTTGCCGCGAATTTTCGGCTCCGTCCAAAAAGAGAAAAAACTTTAATAATTTTACCTTTTTTAGGCGCAAAGGTCAAGGTCTCGTTTCGATAAATCCGGCGTCTTCCTAATTTTCGACTAAAAAAAACGCGACGCCGAGGGTTCGACGCCGCGTTTTTCTCATTTTTTAGCCGATTTCGACCGCTCGAAAGCGCCCGGCAAACGCCGAACGCTCCGTCGAACGGTCAATTTCGCGCCGCTCAGAAGTCCCAGTTCTCGGTCGAGAAGAGGTTATCGAGCGTTTCCGCTTCTTCGATCGAGTCGTCGCCGCGACCGGATTCGCGCTTGACCTTGACTTGGTCGACCGCGAGAATCGAGTAGAGGTTCGCGCCG
>JAZNJF010000167.1:0-6136 GCA_045577885.1 Thermoguttaceae bacterium
CGCCCCTTCGCGCTGACGACGCCCGCGCTGACCGACGAGCCGAGCATAAACGGGTTGCCGATCGCGAGCGCCCAATCGCCGATTTCGACCGCGTCGCTGTCGGCGAACGTCAAGAACGGCAACGGTTCCGACGATTCGATAAAGACGATGGCGAGGTCGGATTTTTCGTCTTTAACGATTTTTTTCGCCGGGAAACGCCGTCCGTCGTGCAGCTCGACCGAAACGCTCTTGCCGATTTCGCTCGCCGCGACGACGTGACAGTTGGTGAGGACGATTCCGCTCGGATCGACGATCAGCCCGGAACCGGCGCCTTCGATTAGGTTTTTTTCCGGCAGGTCGGGGAGAAGTTCGGCGAACGGAAGTTTCGATTTTGCGGCGTTTGGCGCGTCGACGCCGCGTTTGACGACGATATTGACGGTCGCGGGGAGCGTTTTTTGCGCCGCTTGACGAAACGCGACGGAAATCAAACGCGCCTGTTCGAGCGCGACGTTAGAGGAAGCGTCGTCGGTTTCGACGGTTTCGGGCGTCGCGTCGCTCGGGGCGGAAATCGCGAACGTCGAAGAAGAGGAAATCGGCGGGAAAAGGAGGGCGACGAGCAAAGCGGAGGGACCGCAAACGTTGAAAAAGCGCGACATAGCGAATTCTTTCTTAAAGGGCGAAGCGAAGAAACGTCGCGAGGAAAACAGGCGGCGTTTGATTTTTTGAAAAAGGTTTCCGGTTGATGAAAATCAAACGGAAGCGAACGGGTCGGCGGCTTCGGGCGGAATCGACGGGGTTCCGCCTTCTTGACCGCAAACGAACGAAGCGCGGCGCGACGCGGCGGCGACGATTTCGGCGATCGGTCGACCGGACAAAAGACCGACGACGCAAACCGCCGCGAAGGAATCGCCGGCTCCGACGGTATCGGCGATTCGCTCGACCGGAGCGGCGGGGGCGAACGCGGAACCGGTTTCGTCAAAGATCCAAGCGCCGCTGCCGCCGCAAGTTAGAACGAGCGTTCGCAAGTTGAAACGGCGTCGCCAACGAGCGGCCCAATCGGCGAGCGCGGCGGCGATTTCCGGCGAATTGGGCGCGGTTAACGACCCGGCGGCGTCGGCGAAACGGCTCAACGTCGGCGGTTCGAGGTCGGCGAACAGCGCGTCCAACTCGACCGCTTCCGCGTCGTTGAGTTTGAAAACGTCGGCGGCGTTCAGCGTCGACTCGACGACGTCGCGGGAGTAAAAGGGCGCGCGCAGGTTCAGGTCGCAAACGCGGAGAACGGAACGCGGAAGTCGCTCCAACATTCGAGTTAGCGAGCGTCGATTCGTCGCTGAACGGAGCGCGAGGCTGCCGAAATAGAACGCGGACGCGGCGTTTTTCTCCGTTAAAAAAAGGGCGAGCGCGTCGGCGGTCGCCGCGTCGACGGCGATTTCGTCCCAAGCGACGTTTTCGACGATGCGGTAAGTCGGCGTTCCGGCGGCGTCGAGCGAAACGGCGACCGTCCCGGTCGGGGCGTCGGGCGAAATTTGGAGAAACTGGGGCGAAAGGGCAAGCGCGTCGAGGCGTTCGCGAATCTCCGCGCCGAGCGGGTCGTCTCCGATTCGCGTCAGCGCGCGGACGTCGGCGCCGAGCGTTTGCGAATGATAAAGGAAGTTGACCGGAGCGCCGCCGAGTTTTTTGCCGGTCGGCAAGAGATCCCAAAGGATTTCGCCGAACGCGACGATTCGGGGAGGAGCGGAAACGGGGGAATCGGAGGAAAGGAACGGCGACATAAAATAATGCTCCGGCGTAAGTTGCGTAAAATAAAAGGAACGGATAAAAGGGAAAGGGCGCGACGCGGTTTGCGTCGGCTTGACCCGGCGGTTGCAAAACGGCGGTCGCGGCGGCGGTTCGCCAATTTTGCCAAGCCAATTTTGCCGATAAGGCGCGTCGATAATATACAATTATATACGAGACGTCGGCGGTTTCCAGCGCCGACTTGGAACTAGGCGCGATTTTGGGGAAAATTAAGGGAAAACAAGTCGAAACTTTCGCTTCTGCGAAGACGGTTGGAAACGACGGCGGAAGTTTTTTGAAAATTTTATTTTTTTTGAGTAAAATTTGCGAAAAGTCGACTCTAAAGATAAAAATGAGATAACGCCGGGTCGGCGCCGACGGATGTCGAGGGCCGACGCCGAGAAGGACGTTTTTGAAAAAGACTATAAACGAGCGATATTGGGGTTTCGGTTGATAAAATGAAAAGAGAGAAATATATTGTATTGGGCGGCTCCTTCAATCCGCCGACGATTGCGCATCAGCGGTTGATGACGGCGGCTCTCGACGCATTGGGGGCCGATCGCGGGTACTTCGCGCCCTCCTCCGACGCTTACGTTCGCGCAAAAATGCGCCGCGCTAAACGGCCCGATGAAACGCTTTCGGAAGCGACGCGGCTAAAAATGTTGCAAGCGATCGCGGAGGACGACCCGCGCTTTTACGTCGACGACGGCGAATATCGTCGCGAAAAAACGAGTTCGTTCGAACTGACCGCGTCGATTCAGGCGCAAAATCCGAACGCGACGGTTTACTTTTTAGCCGGCGGCGATAAAATCGAACAGATCGCGCGTTGGCGGTCGATCGAGGAATTTTTGCGGCGGTTTCGATTTTTGATCGTAAAACGCGACGGCGACGATCCGGAGTCGCGGTTGCGCCGGAATAAGTTTTTAAGCATGTACGCGCAACGCTTTACGTTTGTCGACGCGCCCGACGGAGTCGAGGGGGTTAGCTCGACGGCGGTTCGCCAACTTTATCGAAGCGGCGGAACCAACGAAGCGCGAGCGTCGCTTCATCCGAAAGTTTGGGAAATCTTGGAAGAAATCGGCGGTTTTGAAAATATGAAATGCGAGACGGAAAATTTGCGCGACGGAAATACCGAGGTCGTTAAGCGGTTTCGGGGCGATTTTTATTTTTTGAGCAACTTTTACGAAGCTCCGGTTCGATACGACGGTTTGCGTTACACGAACAACGAAGCGGCGTTTCAAGCGCAAAAGTGTTTGACCGAGGAGGAAAAGAAGCGTTTTACGACGCTCGAGCCGGGCGAAGCGAAGCGGTTGGGACGCCGCGTCAAACTTCGCCCCGACTGGGACGAGGTTCGAATCGGGATTATGGAAGGCGTCGTCCGCGCTAAGTTTAATCAAAACGCGGAGTTGCGGCGGTTGCTCTTGGCGACCGGCGACGCGGAGTTGCGGGAAGGGAATACTTGGCGCGATATGTTTTGGGGCGTCGACTTGGAGACCGGACGCGGACGCAACGAGTTGGGAAAAATCTTGATGAAACTTCGCGACGACTTGCGCGCCGAGGAGTCGAAAAGTTAAGAACGACGGCGCGGAAAAGTAAGGGTTTGATTTTTTGAAAAAGAATTGATATTTAAGAACGTCGCCTTGCGACGAGCGTTGACGACGCGGCGAAACAGAAGCCTTTGAATTTTTGAAAACGGAAATAGTTTTGCACTGCGGCGACATTCGTCGGAACGCGTTTTGGAGAAGGTTGCGACTCGGGCGCGACGGTTGAAAGGGGAAGTCGAGGAAACGTCGCAAAATAGAATTGAAATAGAAGGGAAGTAAAAAGAAAAGAAAAGGAAAAGATTAGCGATTTTAGCGGCGGCGATCCTTGCGAGCGTCGCCGTTTCTCTTTCTTGAGCGTTTGACATTAATATTAATAGATTGGATAAGATTTATTCGTCGGCGGGTCGATTCATAAGGGAAACGCGGGACGATTCGCGACCGACGCGGTAAATTTTGAAGTTTTTTTAAAATTTCCGCGTTAATTTCTTGACTTTGCGCAAACGCGACGGTAAAATCGGTTTAACGTTGGCGGCGGAAGTGTTTCGAAGTTGGACGCGCGTCGACGTCGATAACGATTAAGTCGAAAAAACGGATAAGCCGAAAACGCGGGCGGCGTTTGCGCGTCGACGTTTTTCGGGAACTTTTTTTACGTTGGGGCGTCCTACAGTTTGGCGAACGGCGCGAAATTGTGCGCCGTCGACGGCGGTTGGCGACGCGTTAATCGGTTAAGGAGACGATAATGAGGAAATTGTCTTGCTTTTTTGCGTTGGCGACGGCGGCGTTATGCGTCGTCGCGGTCGGTTGCGGGCCGAAAGCTCCCGCCGACATGCCGGAAACGCACCCGTTTAAGGTGAAGGTTGTCAACGGTTCGGAAGCGATCGCCGACGTCGACGTTTTCTTTATCGCGACGAGCGGAAGCGTTTCGATCAGCGGCAAAACCGACAAAAACGGCGTCGCGGAGATTACGTCGACGCTGCAAGGCTATACCGCCGACGGCGCCCCGGCGGGCGATTATAAGATCACTTGCACGAAGGACCCGCAACCGGAACACTGGAAGACTCCGGCGGAACTCGCGGCGATGTCGGTCGGCGAACAAAGCGAATATCACGCCGAATACGAAGCGAAACGCGCCGAAATGCCTCGCGAAATTCCGGAAGTTTGGAAAGATTTCGACCGCACTCCGCTCTCCGCGACCGTTTCGGCGGGCGGCGGCGAAGTTACGTTCGACGTCGCGGAGCTTGGCGGCCTCGAGTAAAACGCTCGACGCGTTTTGAGTAAATAGGATTGGAACGCGCGAGTTTTAACGAACGCGTTGATTTTAACGCTGGAAGTCGGCGAAAAAATCGGACGTTTGAAAAAAAATTGAAATTCGAACGCGTTGAAGATAACGTTTTTTTCTTTTTACCTTATTTTTAAGGTTTTTTTGAGGAGTGTTTTTATGCAACGTTTTACGAACAAACGACGCGGTTTTACGTTGGTCGAACTTCTCGTCGTTATCGCCATCATTGGGATTTTGATCGGTTTGCTCCTTCCGGCCGTCCAAGCGGCTCGCGAAGCGGCGCGCCGGATGCAATGCACGAACAACCTGAAGCAAATCGGGCTCGGCTTGCAAAACTATCACGACGTCAACAACGCGTTCCCGCCGATGCGCACCTCGCCGAGCGACGACCAACGCAACTTGGCGGCGGCTTGGGGTTGCGTCAGTTTTTACGTCGCGATGTACCCGTTTATCGAGCAGGGGAACCGTTGGCAAGAGGTCATTTCGCGCGGCGACGAGTCGCATAGCTTTAGCGGTTGGACCGACGCTTGGAACTGCTCGATCGCGTCGTTGCAAGCGCCGATTCCGATGCTCGGTTGCCCGTCGGACGGCGCGGCGACCGCTCCGTCGCACAGCAACAACGCGCAACGCGGGAGCTACTGCGGTTCGCTCGGCGACGCGACGGTCAACACCGGCGAAGCGTCGGTCAACAAACGCGGGTTCTTCCCCGGCGGGATCGGTTGTCGTCCGGAAGTTTACGGCGGCGTTAAATGCAATACGTTTGCGACGCTTACCGACGGTTCTTCGAACACGATCGCCATCGTCGAATCGGTTTGCGGCGCGCAAGCCGGTTCCGACCGCGTCAAGGGCGGCATTGTGAAGATGGGCGGCGGCTCCCCGGCGTCCTGCTTGGCGTTGGTGAAGAACGACGACAGGACGTCGCTTAACGGCGAAATCGCTTCGGAACCGCGCGGTCAACGCCACACCGACGGTCGTCCGCGGATTTTGGCGGTTACGACGGTTCTTCCGCCGAACTCGCCGACCTGCGCGAGCGACATTTCTAACCCGGGTTGGGGTTGGGGTTACATGAGCGCGTCGAGCAATCACTCGGGCGGCGTCAACGCGTTGCGCGCCGACGGTTCGGTCGCGTTCATTAGCGAAACGATCGACTGCGGTTCGAACCTGAACAGCACCGAATGGACCGGCAAAGATCCGACCGGCAAGAGCCCGTTCGGCGTTTGGGGCGCGATGGGAACGATCGCCGGCGGCGAAACCGACGTTCAATAATAATCGCGTTTAACGTTAGCGTTCGAACCGTTTAGAGCGGTTGAAAAGACTTAATTTAGCGGAGGCGACGACGTTCTTTAAGGGGCGGCGTCGCCTCCGTTTTTTTGCGTCGGCTCCGTTGCGACGGCGCCGACGTCGAGACGCGGGCGGGCGGCGAAGCGCTAAAGGTCGACGCTTTTTTACCGACGGGAAGAAGGATGCGTCGCTTTTTCGAGCGTTTGCGGCGCGTCTTGCGAGAGCGAACCCGGGGAAGTCGGATCGTAGCCATGTCGTTCTGTGAGCCAAGGAGTTG
>JAZNJF010000168.1:0-6873 GCA_045577885.1 Thermoguttaceae bacterium
CCAACCGCTTGGACGGCGCCGCGATTAAGATCACCCGGCTCGCGCGCGGCGTTACGACCGGGAGTTCGCTCGAGTTCGCGAACAAGGAAATGCTTTCGGACGCGATTTCCGGGCGCCAACAATTTTAGCGTCGACGCTTGGCCGGTCGCGTCGGTTTGAGCGGCGGCGCTTGACCGGTCGCGTCGGTTTGAGCGGCGGCGTTTGGCCGGTCGCGTCGGTTTGGGCGGCGACTCTTGGCCGGTCGCGTCGGTTTGAGTAACTTTAACGGTCGCGCCGGTTTTGTCGTCGGCGAGGCGAGCGATTTTTCGCTAAAATCGACTAAAATCGGTAAAGAGCGAAGAAAAAGCGTCGAGAGCGCGACAAATTTTAACGATTAAACGATTTTTAACGGCGATTCGCGGCGTTTAACGTCGCGCTAACTGAATATAAGGACTTAAAAATGGCGAAACGAAGCGCGAAATCGGAAAGCGCGGCCGCGAAGAGCGCGAAAAAAATCTCGAAAATTCAAGCGCTGTACGACCAAAACCCGGAACTGAAATCGGCGGTCGACCAAATTGAAAAGATGTACGGCCAAGGCGCGATTATGCCGCTCGGGCTCGACGCGGCGCCGGGGCTCGACGGCATTTCGACCGGCTCCCTTTCGCTCGATATCGCGCTCGGCGGGCGGGGAATTCCGCGCGGTCGCATCGTCGAAATTTTCGGCCCGGAATCGAGCGGGAAAACGACGTTGACCCTGCACATCGTCGCGCAAGCGCAAAAGACCGGCGGCGTCGCGGCGTTCGTCGACGCGGAACACGCGTTCGACCCGAGTTGGGCGAAGCGTCTCGGAGTCGACTTGGAGTCGCTTCTCGTCAGTCAACCGAGCAGCGGAGAAGAGGCGATGCGCATCACCGAAATGTTGGTGAAGACGAACGCGGTCGACGTTATCGTCGTCGACTCGGTCGCGGCGCTCGTTCCGGAAAAGGAACTGCAGGGGGAAATCGGCGACTCGCACGTCGGTTTGCAAGCGCGCCTGATGAGTCAATCGCTCCGCAAACTGACCGGCGCGATCGCGAAAAGCAAAACGGCGGTCATCTTCATCAACCAAATCCGCGAAAAAATCGGCGTTATGTTCGGTTCGCCGGAGACGACGCCGGGCGGGAAAGCGTTGAAATTTTACTGCTCTTGCCGCATTGACGTGCGTCGCATCGGCCAAATTAAAGAGGGCGAAAACGTCGTCGGGCAACGGGTTAAGGCGAAGATCGTCAAGAACAAAGTCGCGCCGCCGTTCCGCGTCGCCGAATTCGACATGATGCACGCGGGCGGAATCAGTTACGAGGGCGACGTTCTCGACTTGGCGATCGCGAAGAAGATCGTCGTCAAGTCGGGCGCTTGGTTCCGATACGGCGACCAACAGCTTGGGCAAGGTCGCGAAAAGGTGCGCGCCGCGTTGCAACAAGACCCGGAACTCTTGGAAACGCTGAAAGAAGAGATTATGTCGACGCTGGTCGTCGCGGACGAAGACGGCGTCGCGCCGGGCCCGAACCAAGACGACGAAGAGCCGGACGAACTCGACGACGAACTGGAAGACGGCGACGAAGACGAAGAAGACGACTTCTAATTGTCCCGGCGCGTTCGGATTAAAACGAAAAAGCGGAAAATAACGGCGGACGGAGGCGACGGCGAGTCGTTTTCCGTCCGTTTTTTAATAAATTGTTGCAAAGAGGGAACGCGTCGGCGGCGAAAAAGAGAAGAACTCGAATCGCGGCGGCGAAAAAGGGGGAAAAACGGAGTCGAGACGGGCGGCAAAAGCGCAAAAGGAAACCGCGTCGTCGAAAGAAACGTTCCGACGGCGCGGTTTTTAACGTCTTTAAGCAAAAGATTTAACGGTTTTGTCGACTTTGCCGATTATTGCGCGGCGATTTTAACGCTTTCGCCGATTACAACGCGGCGATTTTGACGCTTTCCGGCGAAACGGCGACGACCGTTCCGTCGATCGACGCGTGAACGTCGGCGCCGAGGGCCGTTTTGCCGTCGGTTACCGGGCGCGTTCCGATCGTTTGGCCGCGTCGAACCGTCTCGCCGACCGCAACGACCGCGACGCAAGGCGCGCCGATGTGTTGCTTCAACGGAATTTCGACCGATTTCGGTTGGTAAACGCCGGCGAGGAGCGGGCCCTTGTTGACGAAACCGTCGAGCCCGATTCGTTGCATTAAGCGGGAAGTCGGCGTTTGGCGGAACGCGAGCAAAGCGTCGGCGCGTTCCGGATTAAACGGCGGGTTTTGCCAACGGCGGTTCTCGGCGAGAATGCGCCCTTTATTTTGCCGGTTGACGCCGCGCGGGTCGAGCCCTTCCGGGCAAGAGCAGTAACTGCAGAGGTTGCAGTCGGAACAGAATAGCGTTCCGGCGACGTCCGCTTCCCGCGACATATTGAAGCCAAGACTCCGCATCGCGCGGTGCGGCTCGATCGGGTGTCCGAGGAGGTAACGCGGACAAAGCTCGGTGCAACGCGAGCATTGGTCGCAAGCGGCGCGCCCGACGCGAGCCGTTTTGTCCCAATCCCAACTTTTGCGGTCGACGATGAAATGGTCGCGCGGCAAGACGATGACGCCGCCGGTCGTTTTCGTTACCGGAATGTCGAGATTCGGAACGAGCCGTCCCATCATCGCGCCGCCGACGACGAACGCCGGGTCGGAAATCGTCGCGCCGCCGGCCAGTTCGAGGCATTCGGCGAGCGTCGTTCCGAGCGGAACGCAAACGGTCGACGGGTTTTTGACCGCGCCCGCGACCGAAACGTATTTGTCGACGACCGGCGTTTGGCCGACGTTCGAGAGGTTGAGGGCCGTTTCGACGTTCATAACGACCGCGCCGACCGACAATGGAATCGCTCCCGGCGCGATGACTCGTCCGAGCGTCAAATAAACGAGAACGAACTCGTCGCCGGACGGGTAAACGTCCGGAAGCGGAACGATTCGCATATTCGGGCGAAGCGCGGCCTTCATCGCGGCGATCACCTTGGCGTATTTTTCCTTAATCCCGACGACCGCTTCTTTCGCGCCGACGAACTCGACCGCGCGCGCCAACCCTTCGACGATCGCCGCGGCGTCGCGCAGAATCAGCTCTTTGTCTTTATGCAACAACGGTTCGCACTCGGCCGCGTTCAAAACGACCGTATCCGCTTTGCCGGAAAGTTTGACGTGCGTCGGGAAGCCCGCGCCGCCCGCGCCGACGACGCCGAAACGCGCGACGTCTTCGGTAGTGATGGTGAGCGCCATTTTTCGATTCCTCTTGAAACGCGTCGGAAAACGGACGGGAACAACGCAAAAACGTTAAAGCGTTTAACGACAAACGTTAAAACGCGAAACGCTTCCGATTTCGCGCGGCGATTATGACGAGCGAAAGAAGCGGAACGAACGCCGCCCGACGCGGTTGAACGGTAATTCTTCCCCTTTATTATAAGGGACGCGAAAAGTTTCGTCAATCGGACGCGCCGCCGTTTTTCAAAAACGACGATTTCGTCGCCGTTAAAATCGTTATTTCGCGATCATTCGCCAACATCGGTGAATCCGTTTATTCCGAAAATCTTCAGGAACCGTTCGATTCGATATTTCCCGAAAATCATATAAATCCGTTAAACTCTCCTCGTCCAACTTAAAACGCCGATAGTTGTTCGAGAAATAGACGACGCCGCCCGGCTTCATCCGCGTCGCGAGGAGGCGCAACAGCTCGACGTGTCGACGTTGAACGTCCCAGTCGGCGTCGGTCGACTTGCTGTTTGAGAAGGTCGGCGGGTCGCAAACGCAAAGCTCGAAGTCGGAACGGTCGAGGCCGAACGGTCGCTCGGGAAGGGAACCGCGTTCCGCTCGCCCGTCTTTCGTCTTATTTTTAAAGTACTTAGCGCGGTCGCCGAGTTGAGACGCTCCGCCGTTCGAACGTCCGAAACGCCCGCCGCCGTCGCGTCGCCCGACCGTTCGAACGTCGCCGACTTCCGCCGCCGTTTCCTCGATCAGCCGAACAATATCGCGGTTGCGGTCGGACGCCGGAGGAATCGCGCGCAAGAAACGGAGAACGTCCGACTTGACGTAAAGCGAATCGACCGTTTGTTTTACGTCGAAACCGGCGCGTCGGGCTTCGGCGGCTCGCGACGGAACGTAAAAGCCGTTTTCCTCCATATTCGCCTCGCACCAGTCGAGGTAGGTCGGCGAAAGGTCGACCGAAACAAGGGACGAGGCGCCGCCGTCCGCCGCGTAACTGGTAAAAGCGCCGGAATAACAAAATAGGTTCAAAAATCGTTTTCCCTTCGCCTCGTTGCGCGCCATTCGACGGGTTTCGCGATGGTCGAGGAAGAGCCCGACGTCGAGGTAATCCGTTAAGTTGCAAAGGAAAGAGAGCCCGCCTTCGTTAACCTTAACGACGCGCCCGGTTTCGTCGAGCTTTTCGTATTGCGCCGAACCGCGTTGACGAGCGCGACGTTTGAAAAAGACGTTTTCGGGTTCGATTTTCAAAATTTCCGCCGCTTTCGCGACCATCTTGTCGATCCAAAGACGCTTTTGCCCGACCGTTCGCTCGTCGTGTCGGTCGTATTCGGCGATATGGAGCCAACGCCCTTCGAAGACGTCGATCGCGAGCGGAACTTCCGGCAAGTCCTTGTCGTACAAACGATAACAAGTGATTCCGCGCGACGGCCAACGGCGCAAATGTCGAGCGCGGTTCGCCAAACAACGCCCAAATTCCTCCGCGACGCGGTCGGCGTAAGCGTCGAGCCCGGCGAAAGCGGGCGCGTTCGCGGAACGCTCGGAATGTTCGGAGCGAGCGGCGACGTCGGAGGAATCGGCGTTCTTTTGGATTTTAGTTTCAGTAGTGGGGTTTTCAAACGCGTTGGAAAAATCGGCGTTTCGCGGAGCGTCTTCGACGGAGGAATCGATTTTTGAGCGATTTTCTCCGTTTTCAAACTCGGCGCCGGACGCGGCGGCGAAATCGAAATCTCGCGGCGGTTTCGGGCCCAAAAACTGATAATAAACGCATTCGACGCGGCTGTTGTAAAGTTTGCGGCGCCGCGTCGCTTCTTGGCCGACGGTCTTTTCGAAATCGCGCCAAGACGTAATAATGTAATGACTCCAAGTCGGCAACTTCGAGAGAACCGCCGGAATCGACTCGTAAAGCGGGCGGAGTTGCGCGACGTCGCCGAGCCGTTCGCCGTAAGGCGGATTGCAAATAACGCAACCGTATTCGCGGTCGTCGGTTAGGTCGCGAAAGTCGCGGCGTTTGAAGACGACGTCTTCGTCGACGCCGGCGTCGACGGCGTGGCGTCGCGCAAACTTTAACGACGTCTCGTCGATATCGGAGCCGTAAATCTTCTCGCTTAAGGTCGGGCGAATCGCGGCGCGGGCCTCTTCGCGGGCCTCGTCCCAAAGGTTGCGCGGGATAAGGGGCCAACCTTCGGCGTCGAAGGAGCGTTTCAAACCGGGCGCGATGTTGCGACCGATGAGAGCAGCTTCGATCGGAATCGTTCCGGACGCGCAAAACGGGTCGATCAGCGGACGACCCGGGCGCCAAACGGAGAGTTTAACCAACGCCGCCGCAAGGGTTTCGCGAAGCGGCGCGACGACGTTCATCAAGCGGTATCCCCGACGGTGAAGGCCGCGACCGGTCGAGTCGAGCGTGATCGTCGCGCGGTCTTTAAGCAACGAAATTTCAACGGTATACGTCGGTCCCGTTTCCGGAAGCGTCGTCAAGCCCCAAACGCCGCAAAGTCGGTCGACGATCGCCTTTTTGACCGTTCGTTGCAACGCCGGAACGCTCGTAATTTTCGAGCGAACCGACCGACCTTCGACGTGAAAGTTGGCGTTGCGGGGCGCCCAGTTTTCCCATTCAATCGCCTTAACCGCGTCGAAAATGACGTCAAAATCGTTAGAAACGTCAAATTCGGCAAGCTGAACGAGGATTTTTCCGGCGCAACGGCACCAAAGATTCGCCTTAATTAAGTCGGAAACGCCGCCCTCAAAGAGAGTGCGGCCGATCGCGAAATCGGAGTTGCGCGGCGAAAGGCCGAGGTCTTTAAGTTCTTGCGCGACAACGGCTTCAAGACCTGTCGTCGACGTCGCGATGAGTTGAAGTTGCATAACGCCAAAACGCCCGAAACGGCGCGGAAAACGGAGAAAGAAAGAGGAAGGAAAACGCCGCGAACGAACGGTTGAACAAACGTTAAGCCGTTCGTTCGTAAGGCGTTAAAACGGAAGCGAAAGGCGCGTTTAGAAAAGGCCGACCGTGTCGCCGTTTTCGTCGAGGTCGATCGCCTCCGCCGCCGGAACGCGCGGAAGTCCCGGCGCGGTAACGATTTCGCCCGTCAAGGCGACGACGAAACCGGCGCCCGCGCTCCAGCGGAGTTCGCGGACTTCAAGGTCGAAATTGGTCGGGGCGCCGAGAAGTTTCGGGTCGGCCGAGAACGAATATTGCGTTTTCGCGACGCAAACCGGCAAATTGTCGCAACCGAGCGCGACGAGTTCGTCGAGTTGACGGCGCGCTTGTTTCGAGAGGACGATTCCGCGAGCGCCGTAAATTTCGCGAGCGAGCGTTTCGAGTTTTTGCTCGAGCGGCAAGTCGTCCGCGTACAACGGTTTAAAGGCCGGATTCGGGTTTGCGTCGATCGTTCGCAAGACCGTTTCGGCGAGTTCGACCGCGCCTTGACCGCCGTTGGCCCAGTGCGTCGCGCAGGCGGCTTCGACGCCGATTTCGGCGCAGCGTTCGCGGAGGACGGCGAGTTCTTCGTCCGTATCGCCGTCGAATTTATTAATCGCGACGACGACCGGAACGCCGAATTTGCGGACGTTTTCGACGTGTCGCTTGAGGTTCGCAAAGCCTTTCGAAACGGCGTCGGCGTTCGGCGTTCCCAAG
>JAZNJF010000169.1:0-1751 GCA_045577885.1 Thermoguttaceae bacterium
GCTCCGGAACAACCGGCGGCCCCGGCCCCGACTCCGGAACAACCGGCCGACGCGGCGCAACAACCGACGCTCGAACAGCAGGCGCAATTTGGGTTCCAGTTGATGCAACGGAAGAACCAGTTGGATTTCCAACTGCGAAACGCGCAAAATATGTTGCGTCAAGGGCGAATGAACCAAGCGCAATATCAACAAACCTTCGCTCAATACCGAACGGCGACGAACGCCGTTATGACGCGTTGGAGCGCTTTGCCGGAAGCGGCCCGCGCTAAGGCGAACGAACTTTGGAACGAACAACGTAAGAAAGCGCAAGCCCAAAACGCGCAAAATAATCAGAACGCGAATCAAAACGCGCAACCGGCGACCCCGGCCCCGGCTCCGGAACAACCGGCGACCCCGGCTCCAGCCCCGGAACAACCGGCGACCCCGGCCCCGGCCCCGGAACAACCGGCGACTCCGGCTCCGGCCCCGGAACAACCGGCGACCCCGGCTCCGGCCCCGGAACAACCGGCCGCCCCGGCTCCGGCCTCGGAACAACCGCAATCGGAAGGCGCGCCGAGCGCCGCGTTGGATCGTTCGCAAACCGTTGGGACGGAGGCTTGATCGATGGGTAATCTTGGAAAAATCTGCGTCTTGTTAACGGCTTTGAGCGTCGGCGCCGCCGGCGGAGCGTACGCGTTTTATAAAAAGGCGTATCAAAAACCGCGCGCCGAGATTGCGCAGCAGAAATTACAGTTTGAAACGTATATCGAAACTTGTAAGAAAAACGGCGAAAATTTCGACCGAACGGCGGCGAATTTCGCTCCGGTTTACTCGCTTTCGATGCCGCTCAATCCGCAAAACGCGCGGATCGAATACCAAATTTGGCTCGAACAAATGCTCGAGTTCTGCAATTTGAGCGAACCGCAAACGAAAGCCGGGCGTTACGTTCCGAATAACGCGACTCGAACCGCGACTCAAGAATTCTCCGTGCAGGCGCGGTGTTCGACCGCCGACTTGACGCAATTTTTGTTTGAATTTTATTGGACGCCGTTTTTGCACCGAATTACCGCGCTCGATTTGAAGCCGGTCGAAAGTTCCGACTTGCTCGACGTTCGAATGACGATCGAGACGATGAGGGTCGGATATAAAGAACGGCGCGATTTGGCGGCCGCGACGAACGAAACGGAAACGGCGCTCGCGCAAGCGTTGGCGAAATTCGCCCGTTATCCTAAAGCGGACAAACTGCCGGTCGAAACGACGCCGACGCGCGTCCTCGCGTCCGGGCCGTTGGCCGCGTATCGTCCTTTCGCCGAAACCGAGCTTTTCCGCGCCGTTCGCGCCGGGATCGATTCCGCCGACTTCGCTCGTTTGACCGGGACGCCGGAAGTTACCGACGAAAAGGGGAACGTAACCCGATTTTCGCGTTGGCGCGTCGAGACCGAAGATCGAACGATCACCCTGAAAGCCGGCGACCGAATGCAAATCGGTTCCGTCGACGCGGACGTCGTTGAAATCGACGCCGAATTTGTTATCTTGCGCCAAGACGACGAGCGTCTTTGGATCGTGTTGCACGGCGAAAAATTGAGCGACGCGGTCGCCGTTCCCGCGAACCTTTATTAAGGACGGCGACGGCGAAAACGGCGCGGCGTTTCGAACGTCGCGTCGTTTTTTTTCGGCGGCGGAAGCGTCGACGGGCGTTGAGGACGGTCCGAACGTCGGGGCGCTTGGGAGTCTTGGGCGCGTCGCGGGGTTTGGGGCGTTTGAGACGTTTG
>JAZNJF010000170.1:0-3942 GCA_045577885.1 Thermoguttaceae bacterium
GAAACAATATTACGACGCCAAAGAGGCTTCGAAGGGCGCCCTGTTGCTTTTCCGGATGGGCGACTTTTACGAGATGTTCTTTGACGACGCGTACAAGGCCGCCGAAACGCTCGGCGTTACCGTTACGACCCGCGACCGCAACAAGCCCGCGTCGGAAGCGACGCCGATGGCCGGGTTCCCGCACCAACATCTGGACGCTTATTTAGCGCGCCTCGTCGCCGCCGGGCACAAGGTGGCGGTTTGCGAGCAGATGGAGGACCCGAAAAAGGCGAAAACGATCGTCAAGCGCGAAGTTACCCGCATCGTAACGCCCGGGACGGTGATGGACGAGTCGATGCTCGACCCGCGTCGGAGCAACTATTTGGCGGCGATCTATATTCCGGAGAAGAAACGGCGTTGCGCGAAGTCGGGAACGTCGAGCGCCGATTTTTGCGACGACGAAGACGAGCGCTCCGAAGAGTTTATGCGGACGCTCGACCGCGCCGAGCAGGACGAGGAGCGGCGCGCGGCGGCGAACGGCGGTTCGGACGCGGCCCGCAAATTCGGTAAAATCGGCGCTTCCGATATTCCGCCGACGAAACTTGTCGGGCTCGCTTGGGTCGAAACGTCGACGGGGCATTTTTCGGCGACGACGATACCGTTTTCGAGTCTTTTCGACCAACTGGCGCGGGTGCGACCGTCCGAATGCCTTATTCAGGAAGAATTTCGTTACATCTTTCCCGAATGGACGCTCGAACAAACGACGCTGACGACTCGGCCCGGCTGGGTTTTCGCGAAACGGACGGCGTTCGACGCGCTCTCGAAGCACTTCCGCCTGTCGACATTCGAAGGGTTCGGTTTTAACGAAAAAGACGACGTTTGCGCGTTGCAGGCGGCGGGGGGCGTTATCGATTATTTGCTCGAAACGCAGAAACAATCGCTCGAACACATCGACGCGCTCGTCCCTTACCGTCGCGGAAAACGGCTCGAAATCGACGAAGCGACGCGCAGAAGTCTTGAGATTGTCCGCACTTACCGCGACGGACGCCGCGAAGGTTCGCTCCTGGCGACGATGGACCGCTGCGTTACGTCGATGGGGAGCCGCCTGCTGGCCGAGTGGGTCTCGTACCCGCTGACCGAATGCGACCTCATCGGGATTCGGCAAGACGCGGTCGCCGAAATCATCGAGCGCGGCGCCGAAATGGGCCCGATTCGCGACGCGTTCGCCGGCGTTTTCGACTTGGAGCGGATCATTTCCCGCATCGTGCAGGAGCGGGCGACGCCGCGCGATTTGATCGGGGTCGGGAAGACGATTCGGTCGTTTCCGATTTTTAAAGTGTTCCTCGAAACGTCGTCGAGCCGCCTCTTGAAGACGCTCGGCGACCACCTCGAACTGAAGAACGAGCTTTGCGACGAGATCGAGCGCGCGCTCGGCGACGAAGCTCCGCTCAATTACCGCGACGGCGGGTTCGTTTGCGACGGTTATAACGAAAAACTCGACGAATACCGTCGCCTTCAACGCGGCGGGAAAGAATGGTTGACCGCGTATCAAGCCGCCGAAGTCCGCCGCACCGGGCTGACGGGGTTGAAAATCGGCTTTAATAACGTTTTCGGTTATTATATCGAATTGTCGCGTTCGGTCGCCGATAAAGTTCCGGAAAATTACGTTCGAAAGCAAACGCTCAAAAACGCCGAACGGTACGTAACGCCGGAGTTGAAGGAGTACGAGGAAAAAACGCTCGGCGCCGAGGAACTCGCGAAGGAACTCGAATTCGAGATTTTTTCGACGCTCCGGCGCAAGGTCGCGGACGTGCGGGCCGACATTCAGCGCGCGGCGAACGTCTTGGCGCATTTCGACGTCTTGGCCGGGCTCGCGACGTTGGCCGAACAGGGGAATTACTGCCGTCCGGAGATGGTCGACGAGCCGATTTTGCGCATCGAAGACGGGCGGCACCCGTCGCTCGACGCGACCCTCCCGGCGGGCGAATTCGTCCCGAACAGCGCGTTTTGCGACGAGAAAAACGGCTTTTTGCACCTCATCACCGGCCCGAATATGGCGGGGAAAAGCACCTTCATTCGCCAAACGGCGCTCTTGACGCTGATGGCGCAGGTCGGCTCATTCATCCCGGCGCGGGAGGCGACGATCGGCGTCGTCGACCGGATTTTCGCTCGGGTCGGCGCCTCCGACGAACTGACGCGCGGTCAAAGCACCTTTATGGTCGAGATGATCGAAACGGCTCGCATTCTGAACAACGCGACGCCGCGCAGTCTCGTCGTGTTGGACGAAATTGGCCGCGGCACCAGCACTTACGACGGCGTTTCGTTGGCTTGGGCGTTGGCGGAATTTATTGCGAAGAAAATTAAATGTCGTACTTTTTTCGCGACGCACTATCACGAGCTGACCGACTTGGCCGACCTTTACGACGGCATTAATAATCTTAACGTCGCGGTTCGGGAATGGCGAGATGAAATCGCGTTTTTGCACAAGATTGCGCCGGGCGCCGCGGATAAAAGTTACGGGATTCACGTCGCTCGACTTGCCGGCGTTCCGAAGGAGGTCGTCGAGCGCGCTCGCGAGATTTTAGCCGGTTTGGAGGCCGCGCGAGCCGGGCAAACGACCGACGCGGTGCGGGAAACGCTCCGAAGCATGTCGCGAAAAGGCCGAAAAAAGGGCGCCGAGGAGCGAGACTGCGTTCAATTTTCGCTCTTCGGTCCGGAGGATCACCCGGTCGTCGACGAGTTGCGCCGCTTGGACGTCGACCGAATGACGCCGCTCGAAGCGCTGACGACGCTCGAACGGTTGAAGCGGTATTTGGAAACGTCCGACCCGAAACGGCGTTGACGGCGCGAAGTTTAGCGGTCGCGGCAATTGGGACGATTGCGCCGGTTGTCGCGATTGCGTCGATTGCGTCGATTGAAGCGCCGCCGGTTTCGCCGTTCGACGCGTCGTTTTCGGCGCTTTTAACCGCTTATTAATTAATATCGACAACACGATGTAGCGCTCGCGTAAATAACGAGCGCGATTTCGCAAAAGAAAATATTGACAAAAACGAGAAAAAGCCGCCGCGAAACCGGTCGGCGAGGAGGCGAAACGATGACTTTGAAGAGCCCGCTCGAACGATTTTTGAAATACGTCGCGATTGAAACGACGTCGAACGAAGAGGCGACGACGACCCCGAGTTCGCCGAAAGAGTTCGACTTGGCCCGCGTTTTGGTCGACGAGTTGCGCGAAATCGGGTTGACCGACGCCGCCGTCGACGAACATTGTTACGTTACCGCGACCCTGCCGGCGAACGTCGAGCCGCAAAACGCCGACGAGCCGATTCCGACCGTCGGGCTGATCGCGCACCTCGACACGTCTTGCGCCGCGTCCGGAGCGAACGTTCGCCCGAAGACGTTCGTTTACGAAGGGGGCGATATTTCGCTTGAAAACGGCGACGTTATTCCGGAAACGGACGAAATGAAGGCGCTCGTCGGGCGTCGCTTCGTCGTTTCGGACGGAACGACCCTTCTTGGCGCGGACGACAAAGCGGGAATCGCGGCGATTATGGCGGCGGTCGAACGTCTCGCGAACTCGACGGAAAAGCGGGCGAACGTTCGCGTTTGCTTCACTCCGGACGAGGAAATCGGGAACGGAACGGCGTTTTTCGACGTCGAACGGTTCGGCGCCGATTGCGCGTACACCGTCGACGGCGGCCCGGGCGGCGAAATCAACGGCGAAACCTTCTCCGCCGACCGCGCGACGATTACCGTTCGCGGCGTCGACGTTCATCCGGGCGAAGCGAAGGGGACGATGATCAACGCGGCGGCGATTTTAGCGCGAATCGTCGCCGAACTTCCGCCGGAACGAACGCCGGAACAAACGGAAAATCGGGAGCCGTTTATCCATCTTTACAAACTCGACGGCGGCGTCTCGGAAGCGAAGGCCGTTTTTCTCCTCCGCGCGTTCGACGAGGAAGCGCG
>JAZNJF010000171.1:0-2756 GCA_045577885.1 Thermoguttaceae bacterium
CCCAGACGCCGTAAGGGCTCTTGCCGGACGTAACTTGCGCCGCGGAAAGGGTTCCGCAGTCGATCGTGTCGGAGACGAACATCACCGAACCGTCGACGCGAAGCGCGTTGACGCCGCCCGTATGATAGCTCGTCGGCGCAAAACTGCCCCATTCGTGCGAGTTGAAGGAACCCGCGACGCAGGAAACGGAGTTCGGCGGAAGCGTGCAGGTGAACCAAGCCTCCGCGGCGCGTCCGTTCGACCAAATGCGACCGCGCCAAAGACCCGTGCAAGGATTTTTGACGGTCATACGGTCGGCGGCCAACGCGTTGTCGAGGCAAAGTTGCGGGCGGCCCTCGCCGTCGTGCGGTTGATAGCTCGCGACGGCGCCTTGGCGGACGACGTTCGTTTCGCGGGTCGCCGGGACGACGCATTCGCTAAGGCAAATAGTGTTCGAGGTTCCGTCGGTGATCGCGCTCATTTTCTTCCAAACTTCGCGTTGCCAAAACGCTCGCGGGCCGATGTTCGAACGATCCGTCCATTCCTGGTCGGCGCGTCGGGCGAACGTCCACATCCCGTCCCCGGCGCACATATAAACGTTCGTGCAGGACGAGCCGGTCGCGGCGGTCATTTCGCCGTTGTTCCCGTCGGACGGGCAGAGGAGCGCCGAGATTTTTTGCCCGTACCAATGGTCGCGGTTGGCGGCGGACAAGTCCCAAGGCGCGCCGTACCCGTTCGTCAGCGAGCGGTCTTTCAGCGAGTCGTACGCCCAGCGGCAGTACTCGTTGTACATCCCGTTTTGCTCCATATAGGGCAACAAGAAGACAATACCGCTATTTAACGGGCAGTTGACCGTGCCGGCGTTTTGGTCGAAGCCGAGGAAATAGCAACTTCCGGCCGGGAAGGTATCGTTGTTGGCGGAGGCGTAATTCTGCAGCGCGAGGCCGAGTTGCTTGAAATTGTTGGTGCATTGCATTCGTCGCGCCGCTTCGCGAGCGGCCTGAACCGCCGGCAAGAGCAAACCGATCAAAATACCGATAATCGCGATGACGACGAGCAATTCGACGAGCGTGAAACCGCGTCGGCGGCGAAGCGTTGGGAAAAATTGCGAACGAAGTTGCATTGCGCGCTCCTTGTCGAAAAAGGACGCGAGCGGTTCGATTTCTGCGTCGGACCGTCGAATAAGGGCTCGCGTCGGAATTAATCGAAATTTGAGTAAAACGAGAACGGTCGCGCGGAAAAAACGATTTCGCATCGGCGACGTCGTTCCGCGTTTGAGAATAAGGATACCCGAACGCAACGCGCATTTCAAGTTTTTTAACCTTTTTTTTAAGTAAATATTTTTTTATCGATTAAACGGCGCAAAAACGGCTGTTTGAACCGCGCTCTTTCGCTAAAACGAGGCGTTTGCAATGTTTTTAACGGTTTTAAGTTTTTTTTGGCTTTGTCGACCGCGTTTTTCGCTTTTTTGGTCGTTCGTTTGTCGCGGTCGTTGAAATCGACGCCGTCGTCGCGTATAATAAACGGGACGCGGCGACGCTCGGGAAGCGTTTTCGCGTTCGTTTTATCGCCGTTTTGTCGTTATTATTAATATAAGACGTCGTTATTAATTGATATAAGGCGTCGGCAAGGCGTTCGGAGTTCGCGCTTTTCGGCTCGGACGGTCGGGCGTCGTCGCCGTCGACGCGCTTCGCAACGGAGGATTGAAAATGACTCGCAACGTTAATCGTCGTCAATTTTTATCGCAAACGACCGGCGCGCTTTTGGCCGGAACGGTCGCCGCGCCCTATTTGAGCCGCTCGGCGTTCGGCGCGAGCGCGACGCCGAAGTTCGAGGTCGCGAAGATTGCGACGCTGACGCCGAAAGACGGAATTTATTACGGTTGGCCGACCGTCGCGCTTCGCGGGGACGAATTGCTCGTCGTCGCTTCCGGCGGGCGCGAAACGCACGTCTGCCCGTTCGGTCGCGTCGATTTGATTCGGTCGAAGGACGGCGGCGAAACTTGGACTTGGCCGCAAACGATTTACGACGGCCCGATCGACGACCGCGACGCCGGAATCTGCGTTACCGACAAGGGAACGATTCTCGTTACGACGTTCACTTCGCTCGCTTACGAACCGGGGCTGAACGCCGAAATCGCCGCCCGCGCCAAGGGCGAAGGGAAGTGGAACGACGCGCGGTTCGCCGCTTGGAAGGGCGTTAACGACCGAATCGACGCCGACGCCCGCAAAAAGGAACTCGGCTGCTGGATGCAACGCTCGACCGACGGCGGAATTACTTGGTCGACGCGCTATTCGACGCCGTTCAACAGCCCGCACGGCCCCTGCCAACTCGCCGACGGAACGCTCCTTTACGTCGGGAAAGAGCTTTGGACGGACGCGAAACGAATCGGCGCCTGCGTCTCGAAAGACGACGGGCAAACTTGGGAAGTTAAGGGGTTTATGCCGGTTCGCGACGGCGATTCGGTCGTTCAATATCACGAACTGCACGCCGTCGAAGCGTCGGACGGAACGCTTGTCGCGCAAATTCGGAACGAAAATAAGAATAATCACTGCGAAAATCTTCAAACGATCTCGAAAGACGGCGGCGCGACTTGGTCGACTCCGCGAACGATCGGCGTTTGGGGGATTCCGTCGCAACTTACGCGGCTGAAAGACGGCCGGCTCTTGATGACGTACGGGCACCGCCGCGCGCCGCTCGGGGTTCAAGCGCGGGTCAGCGACGACTGCGGCGAAACTTGGTCGGAGGCGATGGTCGTGTACGGCGACGCGGTTTCC
>JAZNJF010000172.1:0-21674 GCA_045577885.1 Thermoguttaceae bacterium
GCTTGGGGATTCTCCCCGGTCGCGTCGTTCGCTTCCCCGCCTTCCCGGACTTGGTCGTCCCGCATATGGGCTGGAACCGCCTCGTTTTCCAAAAGGAAGTTCCGATTTACCAAGGACTTAGCGAAGCCGACTTGGTTTACTTCGTCCACTCGTATTACGCGATAGCCGGCGAAACCTCCGACGTCGCGACGACGACCGATTACGGGCTCGACTTCTGCTCGTCGGTCGCTCGCGACAACGTCTTCGGCGTCCAATTCCACCCGGAAAAGAGCCAAGCGGTCGGGTTGCGCATCTTGCAAAACTTCGCCGACCTCTAATCGCGCAACCGTCGCCAAATAAAAACTTACAACGGTCGAAAAACCGCCGCGTTTCTCTTGCGCGCCGTTTTTTCGACCGTTCGTCGTTTTTTTCAACCTCGACCGCCGCAAACGCCGACGGTCGCTTTTTTTTGTCGATTCCGCCCAAAATCCGCCGCGCCTCTTGCTTTCCCGACGGTCGTTTGTTAAAATACGAGAAATCGGGCCCCAACCGCGACGGCGTTTCCGCGTCCGTTTCCTTCGTCTTTCCTCTCTTCCGTCCTTCGCAAACGGAGCGTTTACAATGACTTCGCAACTTCCTCCCGCGTCCCCGAATCCGGCGTCCGACTTTACTTGGAAGCCGAACGAAACCGGCCTTACGCTCGTTAAACTCAAAAATCGCGTCCCTTGCGTCGTCGTTCCGAGCGAAGTCGACGGCGTCCCGGTAACGGTCGTCGGCGCAAAAGCGTTTCATCGCGTCGCCAAGCTCGAGTCCGTTTGGCTTCCCGATACGATTGAAACGCTCGAAGAAGAGTCGTTTTATTGGTGTTCCAAGCTGAAACAAGTCCGCTTTTCGCAAGGTTTGCGTTCAATCGGCGACGCCGCGTTTATGTATTGCGAATCCTTAGAATCCGTCGAGCTTCCGGAAGGTTTGCAGACGCTCGGGGGCGGAGCGTTTCGCGAATGCGAGTCGATAACGTCGCTCTCGCTTCCGTCGACGCTCGCCGAGATTCCCTGCGGCGCGTTTTTCGCAACCAGATCGCTCGCTTCGATTTCGTTCTCCGACGGACTCGAAACTATCGGCGAAGGCGCGTTCGGCAACTGTCGTTCGCTGACAAACGTCGTTTTTCCTCGGAGTTTGCGTCGCGTCGAATCCGAAGCGTTTTGGGCTTGCCACAAGCTCTCGTCCGTCTTCATTCCGGCGTCGCTCGAAACGATGGCTTACGACGCGTTTCTAGGTTGTCCGATATCGCAAATCGAGGTTTCGCAAGAGAATCCGTTTTTCCGCTCCGTCGACGGCGTCCTTTTCAGCGCCGACGGTCGCCGCCTCGTTCGTTACCCGCGAACCCGAACCGATGAAAAGTACGTCGTCCCGGACGGCGTCGTCGAAATCGGCCCCCGCGCGTTTAATTCCGTCAAGAGTCTTCAAACGCTCGAGCTTCCGGACGGCGTCGTAAAGATCGGCGACAAAGCGTTTGAGGATTGCGAATCCTTGTCGTCTATCCGTCTCCCGTCGACATTGAGTAGCGTCGGCAAAGCCGCGTTCGGCGGTTGTCGCATTACGTCGTTCGACTTGCCCGACGGACTCGAAGAAATCGGCGACGGCGCGTTTCGGAGTTGCCCTATAACGTCGCTCGAGTTGCCCGACAATTTAAAACGAATCGGCGACGAAACGTTTTATTCGTGCAACATGTTGACGCGCCTTCGCTTGCCGTCGAAATTGCGCGAAATCGGTTCGGAGGCGTTCGCTTTCGCCAAGTCGCTAACGTCGATAACGCTTCCGCCGGCGGTCGAAATTCTCTCGCCCGGAGCGTTCGACGGCTGGCGAGCCGCGCTACAAATCGAGGTTTCACAAGAGAATCCGTTCTTCCGCTCCGTCGACGGCCTCCTTTTCAGCGCCGACGGTCGCCGCCTCGTTCGTTACCCGCAAGGCCGAAGCGACGAAAAGTACGTCGTTCCGGACGGCGTCGTCGAAATCGGCCCCCGCGCGTTTTTCGAATGCAAAACGTTGAAGGAAGTCGTTTTCTCCCAAGGGCTTGCGACGATCGGCGCCGAAGCGTTCAAAAATTGCAAAGCGCTCCAAAACGTCGCGTTCTCCGAAGGTCTTACGAGCGTCGGCGACGAAGCGTTTCTCTTCTGTAAATCGTTACAACGACTCAACTTCCCGTCAACGATCGAAACGATCGGGGCTGAAGCGTTTTTCGGCTGCGACTCGCTGCATACTCTCGTTTTCAACGCCGCGTCGCCGCGCGAAATTGGCGAAAGCGCGTTCGCCCATTGCGAAACGCTAACCGCGGTCGAATTTCCGCCCGGCTTGCGAACCCTCGGCGAAAGCGCGTTCAGTTGCGCCGAATCGCTTGGAAAAATTTCGCTCCCGGAAGGTCTCGAACATATCGGCAAGTTCGCATTTTTCAACTGTTTGCCGCTTGTCGAAATCGCGATTCCCGAAGGCGTCAAAACCCTCTCCTACGCGCTGAACAGTTGCGAGTCGCTGACGAAGGTTTTGCTACCGAACTCGCTGACGACTATCGGCGACGCGACGTTTGCCCATTGCAAGTCGCTTGCGGAAATCGCGATTCCCGACGGCGTCGAAGAAATCGCTTACGCCGCGTTCGCCGACTGCCCGGCGCTCGTTTCGATAACGCTTCCGCCCGCGCTAACGACGATCGGCAAAGAAGCGTTTCGAGATTGCAAGTCGCTAAAGACCGTCTATTTCCCGACTTCGAAGGGCCCGAAAAAAATTGTTCCGAACGCGTTCAAAGGCTGTTCGCCCGATTTAACCCTTTGCGGGCCGGGAGGTTCCGTCGCGGAAAAATTCGCCGCAAAAAAAGGAATCCGCTTTGAACCGCGTTGACGACGTCGCGTCGTTTTGCTTCCTTTTCGTCCGCCGCGCCCGTCAAGCCGAAATTTGCGCCGTCGCGTCTTGCGTTTGCGCCAAGGGGCGTTATAATATAAGGGACGCGTTTTCCCGGCGCGTCCCTTCGTCTTTTAAAGCAAACGCAAACCTTTAAATCAGCCAACTTAAAAACGTTCCGATATGACTTCGCAAGATTCCGCTTCGCCCCTTTCGACCAATTCGCCGACCGATTTCGAATGGAAGCCGAACAAAACCGGCGGCGTTACAATCCGTAAACTTCTCGCCGACGCGGAAAACGTCGTCGTTCCCGCCGAAATCAACGGTTTAACCGTTACCGAAATCGGTTCGGACGCGTTCGCCGGTTCCCGCTCGCTCGTCTCGCTCGTCCTCCCGTCGACCGTTCGCAAACTCGGCGATTACGCGTTTTGCAACTGCCGCAACCTCGCCGTTTTCGAAGGCCCGACGGAAGCCGACCGTCTCGGCAAAGAGGCGTTCAACGGTTGTTCGTCGTTGACGCAAGTCGTTATCCCGCAAGGAATCGAGAAAATCGGACGCAAAACGTTCGACGGTTGCCGTTCGTTACAAAGCGCCGTCGTTCCGGCGAGCGTTCGTCAAATCGAAAAGCGGGCGTTCTGCGACTGCGTGTCGCTAGAAACGGCGACGATTCTCGGTTCGGTCGCAACTATCGGTCGCCGCGCGTTTTACAACTGCCGCAAACTGCGTTCGGTCGAAATCGCCGGCGCGGAAAAAATCGGAGCGCGCGCCTTCTTCGGCTGCGCTTCGCTCGAAAAAATCGCGCTTCCCGAGGACGTTTGGAGCGTCGAGGACGCGGCGTTTTCCGGTTGCGAAGCGCTAACGTCCGTCGCGTTCCCGGCGAGCGTCGAAGAAATCGGCGACGAAGTTTTCTTCGGTTGTTCGCCCGACTTAACGCTTTACGGCGCAACAGGTTCCGTCGTCGAACAATACGCCGCGGCCAACGACCTCCGTTTCGAACCGCGTTAATCCGCCGCTTCGCCCGTTCGACGACGCGTCGTTGTTTCGTCTTGTCGAACGGGCGTTTCTCTTGCGATTCCCCCCTCCGCTTCCTTTTTTCTTATTATATCTTGCTTTACACGACCCAAAAGCAATTCGTCAATTTAGTTGATTTTGCGACTAAAAGACGTTAAAATAAAAGCGTCACGGTCGCATATTCCGGAATGCGCCGCCGTTAAACCGATTTTACGACGCGGAGCCGACGTTTATTTTTCAACGTTTTATCCGTTTCGTCAAACCCCGTAACGATTGTAATAGCAATGACTTCAAAATCCCGTCTTATGTCGTCCGCGACGCCGAATCATACGTCCAATTTTTATTGGAAACCAACGCCAACCGGGGAAGCCGTCGTTCATTGGTTCAACGACGACAAGGTTTCCGAAGCGGTTATCCCGGAGGAACTCGACGGTCGTCCGGTCGTCGCGGCCAAAAGCGTCGCCTTTTCCTGTTGCAAGTCGTTGCGCTCGTTAACGTTGCCGTCGTCGTTCCGCGGTTTTCTTTCGTCCGCGAGCGCCGTTGTATCGCTTGACGCCGACCTCTGCCAAAGGCTTTTCGGAGCTCTTCTCGACTGTCCTTCGCTATTGAAACTCCATGTCGACCCGAAAAACACGCGCTTCCGCTCGGTCGACGGGGTTCTCTTAACCGACGACGGCAGAACGCTTTATTGCTTTCCACAAGGTCGAACAGGGGATTACGTCGTTCCTCCGGGCGTCGAGCGAATCGCCCCAAACGCGTTTGACAGTTGCCGCTTGACGTCGGTCGCGTTTAACGAAGAGCTTCGCTTGATCGACGATTGGGCGTTTTTCAAATCCAATAATTTGCAAACGCTCGACTTCGGGGCTAAATCTTCGCTTCAAAAAATCGGCGTCAGGGCGTTCGGTCAGTGCGCTGTATTGAAACGCGTAACGCTTCCCGATTCGCTCGAAACGCTCGACGAAAGCGCGTTCGCCTATTCTCGTTCGCTAACGGAAGTCGTTTTAAATCGGTCGCTTATAGAGATCGGCAACGGCGCGTTCTATTGTTGCGACGCATTAAAACAAATTTCGTTCGGCGACCGTCTCGAACGAATCGGCTCCGGCGCGTTTTGCGGCTGTTCGTCGTTAACGCAAGTCGTTTTACCGCAAAAACTTTATCAAATCGGCGTCGACGCGTTTAGCGATTGCAAAGCGTTAACGCAAATCGTGTTGCCACAAGCGCTTCGAAAAATCGGCGCTTCCGCGTTCGAAGGTTGCAAAGCGCTATCGTCCGTCGCGTTTCCCGATTCGCTCGAAGAAATTGGCGACCGAGCGTTCGAAGGTTGCAAGCCGCTAACGAAAATCTCGCTTCCCGAATCTCTCCAAACGATTAATCCGCAGACGTTTAACGCTTGTCCTAATCTTACGGCGTTCGACGTTTCTCCGCGCAATCGATTTTTTCAAGTTGTCGACGACAGCCTTCTAAGCGCCGACGGTAAAACGCTTTGGCGCGTCCCGCCGATGCAAATGGGAGCTTTCGTCGTTCCAAACGGCGTCGAGGAAATCGCCCCTTGCGCTTTCTTAGGTTGCAAAGCGCTTGCCGCGATTAAACTTCCGGACTCGTTACAAACCGTCGGCGACCGCGCGTTCGACGGCTGTCAAGCGCTCGCCAAAATCGCGATTCCTCGAAACGTCAAAACGCTCGGCGAGAAAGCGTTCAACGCTTGCAAGTCGTTGGCGTCGCTAACGTTCGCGCCGGACTCGACGCTCGAAACGGTCGGCAAAAACGCGTTCGCCGGTTGCAAAGTTCTCGTCGAAATTTCGCTTCCGCCAACCGTTAACAAACTCGGCGCGGGCGCGTTCGCCAAGTGCGAGTCGCTGACTAAAGCGACGATTCCGGCGGCGGTTCAAAAGAAAGCGCAAAACGCGTTTAAAGGTTGCGGCGCGTTAACGGAACTCAACGTTTTTCAACCGGTTGCATCGCCCGCCGCGTCGACAAAACCCGCAAAAAAAAGCGCGAAAAAAACGTCGACGAAAGCTAACGACGACGCGTCGTCTTCCGCTCCGAATCGCCAAGAAGTCTTCTCCGCCGACGGGTTCCTCTTCGCCGACGGCGGCAAAACGCTGACGCGCAATCTCGACCAAACGTCCGCCGAGCGCGTCGTTCCCGAGGGCGTCGAAAAGATCGCCGTTCGCGCTTTCTCGCACTGTATGTCGTTGAAAACGTTAAAGTTGCCGTCGACGCTCAAAGAAATCGGAACCTACGCGTTCGACGCTTGCGAATACTTGGAAGCGCTCGAACTGCCGGACGGTTTCGAAATAATCGGCGAGCGCGCGTTCTTTAATTGCCACCGCCTGCGCTCGGTTTCGTTCCCTGCGACAATCCGTAAAATCGGCACCGAAGCGTTTGCGTACTGCGTCTCGTTCGCGTCGGCGACCTTCCCGGAAAGCGTCCAACCTAAAATCCTTAAAGCGTTGCCTCACAAGGAAATATCGCGAACCGTTATTCCGTCGAAAACTCGCGATTTCCGCTTGGTCGACGGCGTTATTTTCAGCGCGGACGCTAAAACGCTCGAGTTTTGTTCGGAGGAAAAATCGGGCGCTTACACCGTTCCAAACGGCGTCGAAATAATCGCCGAAAAAGCGTTCGCCGAGCGTCAAGCGCTAACGTCTGTCGCGTTTCCGACAAGTCTTCGCCAAATTGGCCCGAAAGCGTTTTTTAAATGCGAGTCGTTAGCGCAACTCGTTTTTTCGGAAGGGTTGCAAAAAATCGACGACGATGCGTTTTTGGGCTGTAAGGCGTTAAAATCGGTGAAATTTCCTCCCGGGCTTGTCTCGATAGGCGCCGGCGTTTTTTTCTTTTGCGACTCGTTGACGCAAATCGAATTTGGGCCGGGCTTAAAAACGATCGGCTCGCGAGCCTTCGAGTATTGTCCGAAATTAACGCGACTCACGTTTCCGGAAGACGTCGATAAAATCGGCGATAAAGCGTTTTACGACTGCGGCTTCGAAGAACTCGACTTGCCGAACGGGCTCAAAAATTTGGGAAAACGCGCTTTTTCGGACAATCGACGCTTGAAGCGCGTTTCGCTTCCCGCGTCGTTGAAAAAGCTCGCCGCCGAAACTTTCCTTCGATGTACATTACTGTCGGAAATCAAATTTTCGCAAGGCCTTGAAGTCATTGAAAAAGCCGCCTTTTCCCATTGCGCAGGTCTTTCAACGGTCGAACTTCCGCTCGGCTTGCGCAAACTCGGCGCTCGCGCGTTCGAAAATTGCAAAACGCTTGAAACGGTTGTTCTTCCGCCGACGCTCGCAGAAATCGGGCCCGACGCTTTCGCCGAAACTAGCGACAATTTAACGCTTTACGGCGCGGCAAATTCCTTCGCCGAACAATACGCCCGCGACGCCGGACTCCGTTTCCAAACGCGTTAAATCGCCAAATTGCGATGCCGCGTCTTCCTCCTTATTCCGTTCCCAAACGTCAACGCAATCATTTAAATAACAACGATTAACGGAAACATTAACAATGCCGACTTCGCCCTCTACTTCCGTTTCCTTGCCGACCCCGGCGAACGCCTTCGATTGGCGCCTTGACGCCGACGGTCGCGTCGTTATCCAAAAATTGCGCGACTCGAGCGCCGTCGCCGTCGTCGTTCCGGCGAAAATCGACGAAAAGCCCGTCGTCGCAATCTCCGACGCCGCCTTTGCTTACGCCGGTTTGTTAACGTCGATAACGCTTCCGGAAAGCGTCGAAAAGCTCGGCGCCAACGCGTTTTTCCGCTGCGTTTCGCTAACCGACGTCGCGCTCCCAAACGCTTTGCGCGAAATCGGTTCGAGCGCGTTCGACCTATGCGAGTCGCTCCGTTCGCTCCGCTTGCCGAACGCTCTTGAAACGCTCGCGCCCGACGCCTTAAGCCGTTGTTCGTCGCTAACGGAACTCCTTGTTTCGCCGGAAAATACGCATTTCCGCGCCGTCGACGGCGTCCTCTTCGACGCCGACGGGAAAACTCTTCTCCGCTGTCCGCCGGGCAAGTCGGGCGCTTACGTCGTTCCGGACGACGTCGAACGAATCGCCCTCGGCGCCTTCGACGGTTGCGCGCTTTTAACGTCGGTCGCGCTTCCGGCGTCGCTCCAAACGATTGACGCGCAAGCGTTTCGAGATTGCCCGGCGTTGACGCAATTTCAAATCGCGCCGGAAAATAAAAACTTCCGCGCCGTCGACGGCGTTCTTTACTCCTTCGACGGCAAGATGTTAGCGCGTTATCCGGAAGGAAAAGGCGACGCGTTCGAAGTTCCCGCGGGCGTCGAAATAATCGGCGACGGCGCGTTTTCCGGATGCAAGTCGTTGCGAACGGTCGCTTTGCCGCTCGGTTTGCGGGCGCTCGACGCGAACGCGTTTTCCGGTTGCAAACGCTTAACGTCGGCGACGCTTCCCGACGGTTTGCAAAGTATTGGCGAATCTTCGTTTAGGGGATGCAAACGTTTAAGAACGGCGACGCTCCCGACGACGCTTTGTTCGCTCGGCGCAAGCGCGTTTTACGGATGCAAAGCGCTAACCGACGTCAAAATTCCCGACGGAATTGCAACCGTCGGCGCCGCGACGTTTTACGCTTGTTTTAAGCTCCGTTCGGTCGCGTTCCCGGACGGTTTGCGCGAAATCGGCGCGTCGGCGTTTTACGCTTGCGACTCGTTAACGCAAGTTGTTTTGCCCAACGGGTTAGAAACGCTCGGCGCGTCGGCGTTTGGCGCTTGTCGAGCGTTGGAGTCGGTCGAGCTTCCCCCAGCGTTGCAAACGATTTCAACGCAAGCGTTTAGCGGATGCGCGGCGCTTCAAAAAATCGCGACGCCCGACGACTTGCGCGAAATCGGCTCCGGCGCGTTCGACGGTTGCGCGGCGTTAGCGGAAATTTCGCTTCCCAACACCCTGCAAACGATTGGAACGTCGGCGTTTAGCGGGTGTCGTTCGTTAAAATCCGTCGCTGTTCCCTCCGGCGTTAAAACGCTCGAACTCGGCGTCTTTAGCGGATGCCAAGCGCTAACGTCCGTCGCGCTTTCCAACGGCGTTCTAACCGTCGACGACGAAGCGTTTAGCGGTTGCGCGGCGTTAACGGAAATTTCGCTCCCGACGACGCTTCGAACGCTCGGCTTTTACGCGTTCGGCGGTTGCAAATCCCTTTCGTCGCTCGTTTTACCTCCGTCGCTTGCCGAAATCGACGATTACGCGCTTTTCGGTTGCTCGCCCGACTTAACGCTTTGCGGAAAAAGCGGTTCCGTCGCGGAAAAATTCGCCGCGCAAAACGGTTTCCGTTTCGAAGCGCGTTGACGACGCGTCGTCGTTTTTATTTTACAAACGTTCGCATTAACATTGTTTTAGTTTAACAGGAGCGATCGCAATGACTTCAAGACACGTCAAAACGCCAAATCCGGCGTCCGATTTCGCTTGGAAAATCGATCCGAACGGCGATGTTTCCATCGTAAAACTCGTCAACCGAGACGCGCTCGAAATCGTCGTTCCCTCAGAAATCGACGGTCGGCCCGTCGCCGCCGTCGAATTCCGCGCCTTTTCCGAACCGGCGGCGGTCAAATCGTTGACGCTTCCCGACTCTTTACAGCGCGTCGCCGAAGAAGCGTTTTTCAACTGTCAATCGTTGGAAACGCTCGACTTGCCGTTGACTTCGCCGCGCTTGTTCCCTCGCGAACTTGCTCTTTGCGAAAGTTTTGCCGACGAGAATACGTCGCCCGAAACGCACGCGCTCGGCAAAGGCGCGTTCGCCGGTTGTTCGGCGCTGAAAACGTTGACGATTCCAGCGGGTTGGGAAGGGATCGGCGAAAGCGCGTTTGCCGACTGTATCTCGTTGGAAACGCTTGTTTTACCCGATTCGTTAAAAGCGCTCGGCCCTTGCGCCTTCAAAGGCTGTTCGTTGTTGAACTCCATTACATTCGGTCGCAACATTGAAAAGATCGACCGCGAAGCGTTCGCCGACTGCAACTCCTTGAAAACGTTAACGTTGCCCGACGGCTTGCGCGTTGTCGACGTCGCGGCGTTTCGCAACTGCGAAGCGCTAACGTCCGTCGTTTTTCCGCCGTCCCTCGCGAGCCTTTCGACGCACGCGTTTGAAAATTGCGTTTCGTTAACGTCGGTCGAGTTGCCCGATTCGACGACGGATATTAGCGCCGCGTTCTCCGGTTGCCAAGCTCTTGAAAAGATTCGACTTCCGCGCGGTTTAAAGCGACTCGAACATTTCGCCTTTTGGTACTGCTCGGCGCTGCGCGACGTCGAATTACCGCTCGAATTGAAAACGATCGGCGACGACTCTTTTCACGGTTGCGCGTCGTTAGCGGAACTCGTTTTTCCGGAAGGTTTTAAGGAAGTCGGCGCCGCGGCGTTTTGCGGGTGTTCGTCGTTGCGCAAACTGACGTTTCCGGCGTCGCTCGAAAAAATCGGCGACCGCGCGTTCACCAAATGCCCTCCCGACTTAACCTTTTGCGGCCCGGGCGGTTCCTTCGTCGAACAATACGCTCGAAAAAAGAAACGCCCGTTTGAAGCGATTTGACGCCGCGTCGTTTTTTTACGTTTTCAAAGCCGATTGACGCCGCGTCGTTTTTTGCGTTTTCAACGCCGATTGACGCCGCGTCGTTTTTTGCCGTCGACGCGGCGCGACGTCGCGTTCGGCGGTTTACGGCTTGCGCGACGCGACGGTTATAACGCGTTCTTCCGGCGGTTTTTCGAAAAAAATCGACTTTTTCCTGAAAATTCGCTTGCTTTGCGCGTTTCAATCCGTCATAATATCGGAATACGTCGCCGATTCGTTCGCGACCGCCGCCGACGCCGTCCGACGACGCGACCAACGCAAACCGCTCATCGCAAGGAGTTAACAATGTCAAACGCTCAACGTCAAGACGCCGCGAGACCGAATCCGCCGGTCGATTTCGAATGGAAAGCCGACGAAGAAACCGGCGACGTTACGATCGTTCGTTTCCGCAACGGAAGCGCGTCCGAAGTCGTTATCCCGAACGAAATCGGGCGCCATCCCGTTACAAAAATCGGAAACTGGGCGTTTGGCGGCGGTTGCGCAATAAGGTCGGCGACGCTCCCCGACGGCCTGCTAAATCTCGACAAGGAAGTGTTTAGCTCCTGCCAAGAGTTGACGGAGTTTCGAGTTTCCGCCAACGCAAAAAATTTCCGCGTCGTCGACGGCGTCCTCTTCTCCAAAGACGGCAAAACGCTCGTCGCGTACCCCCGCAATAAAGCGGGAACGGAGTACGTCGTCCCCGACGGCGTCGAAACGCTCGGCAAAGGCGCGTTCTCCTGCGCCCGAGCGCTAACGTCCGTCGCGCTTCCGCCAAGCCTCGCGACCGTCGGCGACGAAGCGTTTGCGTGTTGCGAATCATTACAGTCTATCGCGCTTCCGCCAAGCGTCGCAACCCTCGGCGCGAGAGCGTTTTGGGGTTGCGCGTTGTTGCGTTCGATCGAACTCCCAAGCGGGATTCAAAGCGTTGGAGCCGGCGCGTTTAGAGAATGCGACACACTGTCAAAAATCATTATTCCTCCGGACGCGGAGCGCTTCCGCGCCGTCGACGACGTCCTCTTCTCTAAAGACGGCAAAACGCTCGTCGCGTACCCGGTCGGGAACCCAAGAACGGAATACGCGATCCCCGACGGCGTCGAAACCGTCGCCGACGAGGCGTTTGCGACGTGTAAGGCGTTGCGTTCCGTCGCGCTTCCAGACGGTTTGCAAACCATTGGCAAGGATGCGTTTGATCATTGCGATTCGTTACATTCCATCGCGCTTCCCGACAGTTTGCGAACTATCGGCGAATGGGCGTTTTCCGGTTGCGAAGCGCTAACGTCCGTCGCGTTTCCAGACGGTTTGCAAACCCTTGGCAAAAATGCGTTTAGTTGCTGTTCTTCGCTAACGTCTATCGCGCTCCCGAAAAGCCTCAAAACCGTCGGCAAGTACGCGTTTCATTACTGCAAATCGTTACGCACAGCAACCCTTCCCGACGGCTTGCAAACTATCGACAGCCACGCGTTTGACGATTGCGAATCGTTGCGAACGATCGCGATTCCCGACAGTTTGCAACATATTGGAGTCGGCGCGTTTCAGGGCTGCGAGGCTTTGCAAGCGGCGTTCTTACCCGAAAAACCGCCGACCGTCGAAGCTCACGGGTTTGGGCACGGCGACGCTTTGCGCTTCGCCGTGTCGCAAAGCGGCGAAGTCGGCGTCCCCGACCGCCGTTGTAAGCTCCTGTCGTTCGAGCAGTTCCGCGCGCAAACGGTCGACGGCGTCCTTTTTAGCCCCGACGGCAAAACGCTTTTGGCGTGCCTCGAATCGAAAACGGAGTACGTCGTCCCGAAGCGCGTTAAAAAGATCGCTCCTTGCGCGTTTCACGGATGCCGCGAACTCGCGTCGATCGAGATACCGGAAAGCGTCGTAAGCATCGGTAAAAAAGCGTTTTACAACTGCAAATCGTTAACGTCGGTCAAGCTCCCGGACGGCCTGCAAGACCTCGGCGCCGAAGCGTTTGGCGAGTGCGATTCGTTAACGTCGATCAATATCCCGGACGGGCTGAAAACCCTTGGGAAATATATGTTTTGGCGTTGTTTCGCGTTGTCGTCTATCGCGCTCCCCGACGGACTGCAACGTCTCGAGGACGGCGCGTTGCAAGAGTGCAAATCGCTAACCTCCGTCGTTATTCCGGATAGCGTCGAAACGATCGGCACCCGCGCGTTTCGCTTGTGCGAATCGCTAACGTCCGTAACGCTTCCGGACGGTCTCCAAAAGCTCGGCCCCTACGCGTTCGACGAGTGCAAATCGTTAACGTCGATCAAACTTCCGAACGGTTTGCAAAGCGTCGGCGAACGCGCGTTCCACTTCTGCGTTTCGCTAACAGACGTCGCGTTGCCGGACGCCCTGCGAACCCTCCCGGAAGGAATGTTTTACGGTTGCGCGGCGTTGACGTCGCTCGAACTTCCGGAAAGCGTCGAAAAGATCGGCGACTGCGCGTTTGGCGAGTGCAAATCGTTAACGTCGATCAAACTCCCGAACGCTCTGCAAACCCTCGGCGCGTCAACGTTTGCACGTTGTGAAACGCTAACGTCGGTCGTTCTTCCCAACGGACTGCAAAGCGTCGGCGAGCGGGCGTTTTGGGGTTGCGAAGCGCTGACTTCGATTACGCTTCCTGAAGCGTTACAAACCGTCGGCGACGAAGCGTTCGGCGGTTGCGAAAGATTGTCGTCGGTCGCGTTTCCGAACGCTTTGCGAAAGGTCGGCAAAGAGGCGTTCGTCGACTGCCCGGCACTACAATCCGTCGTTCTTCCGGACGGACTCGAAAAGATTGGCAAAGAAGCGTTTGGACGTTTCGGAAAAAAAGAAACGCCTTGGCGCGCCAGTAAAGAGAGCGAACGCCAAACCGTTCCAAACTTTACGCTTCGAGGCGCGCCGGGCTCCGCCGCGGAGAAATACGCTCGGAAAAACAAACTCCGCTTCGATCCTCGTTGACGCCGCGTCGTTTTTACTCGATCACCGATCAACGACTACTAACGCAACCTTCCAAACGCAAGGAGTTAAACAATGTCAAACGCCCGCCGCCAACCCGCCGCGACGCCGAATCCGGCGGTCGATTTCGAATGGAAAGTCGACGAAGAAACCGGCGACGTTACGATCGTTCGCTTCCGCAACAGAGCCGCGTCCGAAGTCGTTATCCCCGACGAAATCGACGGTCGTCCAGTTGCGCGCATCGGTGAACGCGCGTTCCAAAACAGCTATTGGTTAACGTCTGTCGCGTTCCCCAACGGACTTAAAACGCTTGACGAAAGCGCGTTCGAAAGTTGCGTTCGGTTAACCTCCGTCGTTCTCCCGGAGAGTCTCGAAACCGTCGGCAAAGGCGCGTTTTACAAGTGCAAAGCGCTAATGACCGTCGCGCTTCCGAACGCCGTTCAAAGCGTCGGAGACTTCGCGTTTCACGGTTGTAAATCGCTCGCGTCGGTCAAACTCCCGACCAAGCTCCAAGTCCTTGGCACGGACGCGTTTGGAGAATGCGAATCGCTAACAAAATTCGACGTTTCTTCCGACGCGACGCATTATCGCGTCGTCGACGGCGTCCTCTTCACCGCCGACGGCAAAACGCTCGTCGCTTACCCCGGCGGCGCGCCTAGGTCGGAATACGTCGTTCCGAACGGCGTCGAAACAATCGGCGAAAGCGCGTTTCACGGAGCGTCGACGTTACATTCTATCGCGTTCCCGCACGGCTTGCAAACCGTCGGCGATTTCGCGTTTTGGGAATGTGATTCGCTAACGTCCGTCGCGTTTCCCGAAGGATTGCAAACCATTGGTCGACAAGCGTTTGACTATTGCACGGCGTTGCGAACGGTCGTCTTTCCGAATAGTCTCGAAACGATCGGCAAGGAAGCGTTTCAGTGTTGTTACACGTTGCAAACGGCGACGTTTCCCGATAAAACGCCGACCTTCGGCAAAGACGCGTTCGACAGCTGCGATTCTTTATGCGTCGTCGCGTCGCCAAGCGGTCGCGTCGAAATTCCGCAACTCCGGAGCCGCCGCTTAACGCTCGACCAGTTCCGCGCTCAAACGATCGACGGCGTTCTGTTTAGCGCCGACGGCAAAACGCTTTTGGCGTGTCTCGAACCGAAAACGAAATACGTCGTCCCGAAGAGCGTTAAAAAAATCGCTCCGCGCGCCTTTTACGGTTGTTACGCGTTAACGTCCGTCGTTCTGTCGGATAGCGTCGCAAGCGTCGGCAAGGGCGCGTTTAAGGCTTGCTCTTCGCTAACGTCGGTCAAGCTCCCGAACAGTCTCCAAACCCTTGGCGACGAAGCGTTTGCTTACTGTCCGTCGCTAACGTCGGTCGTTCTCCCGAACGGTCTTAAAACCGTCGGCAAAGGAACGTTCGACGGTTGCGAAGCGCTAACGTCCGTCGTTCTTCCGGACGAACTGCAAACCATTGGCAGAGAGGCGTTTTGGCGTTGCGAATCGTTAACGTCCGTCGCCTTTCCGGACGGTTTGCAAACGATCGAAGTCAAAGCGTTCGGGCGATGTAAATCCTTGTCGTCGCTCGTTTTCCCGGAGAGCGTCCAAGCGATCGAATACGCCGCGTTCGCCGCTTGCGAAACGTTAAGGTCCGTCAAATTCCCAAGCGACTTGCAAACTCTCGGCGCCGGCGCGTTTTACGATTGCTTTTCGCTAACGTCCGTCGAGCTTCCAAAACGTCTTACAACCGTCGGCGAGTCGACGTTTTACGGTTGCAAAGCGTTGACGTCGATCCAAATCCCGGAAGGCGTCGAAACCATCGGAGACTTTGCCTTTTGTTACTGCGAGTCGCTAACGTCGATCAAGCTCCCGGACGGTTTGCAAACTCTCGGTAAAGGCGCGTTTTACGATTGCTTTTCGCTAACGTCCATCGCGCTCCCGAACAACGTCGCAACCGTCCGCGCGGAAACGTTTTGCGGTTGCAAAACGCTAACGTCGGTCGCGCTTCCCCGGGAATTAAAAACGGTCGGCGACCGAGCGTTCGCCGGTTGCGACGCGTTACAAAATATCGCGCTCCCGAACGGGTTGCAAAAAATCGGCAAAGAAGCGTTTGTCGACTGTCCATCGTTACAAACCGTCGTTCTCCCGGACGGACTCGAAAAGATTGGCAAAGAAGCGTTTGGACGTTTCGGAAAAAAAGAAACGCCTTGGCGCGCCAGTAAAGAGAGCGAACGCCAAACCGTCCCGAACTTTACGCTTCGAGGCGCGCCGGGCTCCGCCGCGGAGAAATACGCTCGGAAAAACAAACTCCGCTTCGAACCGCATTGACGCCGCGTCGTTTTTCCAGCTTTTAACGTCGGTTGACGTCGCGTCGTTTTTAACGCTTTTAACGACGGTCGACGCCGCGTCGTTTTTATTCGACTCGTCGCCGCTTTCAATCGCCCCTTTTCCACGAAGGAGAAATCGCAATGCAATCCAATACGAACTCGATCGAGCCGCGTCGGACGCCGAATCCGCCGTCCGACTTCGAATGGAAAATCGACGAAGAAACCAACGGCGTCGCGATCGTCCGTTTCCTCGACGCCAACGCGACCGAGGTCGTCGTTCCGCCCGAAATCGACGGTCGCCCCGTTACGAGCCTCGGCCCAAACGCGTTCAAAAATTGCCGCCGTTTAACGTCGATCGCGCTTCCGGACGGGCTCAAAACGATTCGCTATCAAGCGTTTGCGTATTGCGAAGCGCTAACGTCGCTCGTTCTCCCGAACGGGCTGAAACGCGTTGGCGACGCGTTTGTAAATTGCGTTTCGCTAACGTCCGTCGCGCTCCCAAACGACGTCGAATACGTCTCCCCGACCGCGTTTTTGAGGTGCGAATCGCTCGAGAAATTTACCCTTGCGCCCGGCCCCTCGCGTTACCGCGTCGTCGACGGCGTCCTCTTTTCCGCCGGAGGAAAAACGCTGTATTCCTTTCCGTGGAATAAAAAAACGACGGAATACGCGATTCCCGACGGCGTTCGAAGCGTCGGTGAAAAGGCGTTTTGCGGCTGTAAAGCGCTAACGTCCGTCGTCTTTCCGCCAAGCCTCCAAACCGTCGGTCTTTGCGCGTTCGCCAATTGCAAAGCGCTAACGTCCGTCGCGCTCCCGGACGGCTTGCAAGAGCTTGGCTGTGCCGCGTTCGCCGGTTGCGACTCGCTAACGTCTGTCGCGCTTCCCCAGGGATTAAAAACAATCGACGACCGAACGTTCGCCGATTGCAAAGCGCTAACTTCCGTAGCGCTTCCGGTCGAACTTCAAAACTTCGCCCCGAACGCGTTCGCCGGTTGCGACTCGCTAACGGACTTCGTCCTCTCGCCCGACGCGGCGCGTTTTCGAGTCGTCGACGGCGTCCTCTTTACCGCCGACGGCAAAACGCTCGTCGCCTATCCGTTCGGGAACCCGCGAACGGAATACGTCGTCCCGGACGGCGTCGAAACTATCGGCCACAAAGCGTTTTACGAGTGCAAGAGGTTGCGTTCGGTCGCGCTTCCAAACGGGCTCAAAACGATTGAAAACAACGCGTTTTACGGTTGCGAAGCGCTAACGTCCGTCGCGTTTCCGGACGGGTTGCGCCTCGTCGGCGAATTAGCGTTCGCCGACTGCAAAGCGCTAACGTCCGTCGCGCTTCCAAACGGACTTGAAAAAATCGACGTCGAAGCGTTTCGAGGTTGCGTCAAGTTACAATCGGTCGCGTTCCCGGACGGGCTCAAAACGATCGCTTGGATAGCGTTCCAAGGTTGCGTCGCATTACAAGAAGTCATCCTCCCGAACGGTCTCAAAAGAATCGGCGACGAAGCGTTCGAAGGTTGCGCCGCGTTGAAAACGGCGACGTTTCCCAAGAGAGCGCCGAAAGTCGGCGAAAACGCGTTTTACAACTGCGCGCCCGATTTTTGCGTCGTCTCGCCCGACGGTCGCTCCAAAGCCCAAATTTCCGACCATCGGCGACAATGCTTAACGCCCGACCTGTTACACGCTGAAACGGTCGACGGCGTTCAATTTAGCGCCGACGGCAAAACGCTCTTGGCTTGCCTCGAACCGAAAACGGAATACGTCGTCCCAAGCGGCGTTAAAAAAATCGCTCCGCGCGCCTTTTACGATTGCCCAACGTTAACGTCCGTCGTCCTGCCGCCCAGCGTCGCAAACATCGGCAAATCGGCGTTTTACCGTTGCAAATCGTTAACGTCGATCAATCTCCCGGACGGTCTCCAAACCCTCGGCGACGAAGCGTTTTACGGTTGCGAAGCGCTAACGTCGATCGAACTCCCAAGCGGCCTCAAAAGCGTCGGCCAAGACGCGTTTCACGGCTGTTTGTCGCTAACGTCCGTCATTCTCCCCAACGGACTGCAAAGCGTTGGCGCGCGGGCGTTTCACCCTTGCCGTTCGCTGAAGTCGGTCGAGTTTCCGGACGGTTTGCAAATGATCGGCGCCCATGCGTTTTGCGGTTGTTCGGCGCTAACGTCGGTCGTTCTTCCGGATAGCGTCGAAACGCTCGGACGCGGCGCGTTCGCCTTTTGCGAAGCGTTGTCGTCGTTCAAGTTCCCGAGCGGTTTGCAAACGATCGGCGAAGCGCTGTTCGAGCATTGCCGCTCGTTGACGTCGGTCGAGTTTCCGAACGGCTTGCAAAAGATCGGCAAAGAAGCGTTTAACGGTTGCCAAGCGTTGACGTCGCTTAAACTTCCGGACGGTCTCGCAACTATCGACAAATACGCGTTTTTCGATTGCGAATCGTTAACGTCGCTCGAACTCCCGGCAAGCGTCGCGACGCTCGGCAACGGCGCCTTTTACGGCTGTTTGTCGCTAAGGGCGATCAAGCTCCCGCGTGGTCTCCAAAGTCTCGGCAAACACGCGTTTTATCGATGCGAAGCGGCGGCGTCGCTCGAACTCCCGGACGGACTCGCGACCGTCGAGGAGGAAACGTTCCAATTTTGCCGTTCGCTAACGTCCGTCGCGCTTCCGGACGGTTTGCAAACGGTCGGCGACCGAGCGTTCGCCGGTTGCGTCGCGTTACAAAGCATCGCGTTTCCGAACGGGTTGCAAAAGATCGGCAAAGAAGCGTTCGTCGACTGCCCGTCGTTAACGTCGGTCGAACTTCCGGACGATCTCGCAAAGATTGGCAAAGAAGCGTTTGGACGCGTCGAGCAAGACGGCGAGCGACGCGACGTCCCGAACTTTACGCTTCGAAGCGCGCCGGGCTCCGCCGCGGAGAAATACGCTCGGAAAAACAAACTCCGCTTCGAACCGCGTTGACGCCGCGTCGTCGGACGCGTTATCGCCCCCGCTTGTCGCCGCGTCGATTTTCGCCGTCGACGCGGCGACGGGTCGGGCGACGTTTGCTCGTTTCGGTTTCGGCTCGGGACGGCGTTTCGTTCGGTTTGCTCGCTCGTTTCCTCGGCGACGACGGCCCGGCGCGTTACTTTGGGGGCGGTCGCTCGCCTTGCCTATTTTTCTCATCTTTTGCACTTCGCCTATCTTTCCGATTTTACGCGCCGTTTCTCGCCGGTTTCGCAAAAAATCGCAAAATTTTGCGAAAATCCCGCCAAAAAACTTGATTTTCGGCGTCGTTTCTGGTATCGTTAAAGCCGTATCGTCGCGACCTCGGCCCAAATCGCGCTTCCGGCGTCGGCAAAGTTTCGCCATTTTCCCCGGTTTACGCAACAACGTCGGTCGCGGCGCCCGTTATTATTCTTTCGCTCGCTTTTTCGAGCGGAACCCGTTCATTCGCATTCCACGCCTTATAACGTTCGCACGGCGACGCCAAAATCGCCGCGAACGCGGAGAAAGGAGCCCTTATGAAATCAACGCAACGACGCGTCGGTCGTCGAGACTTTTTGAAAGGTTGCGCGGTCGCCGGAGCCGCGGCGCTCGTTCCGACTTACGTTCCCGGCAAAGTCCTCGGGCTCGACGGCGAAGTCGCCCCGAGCGCTAAAGTCAATATGGGCGCCATCGGAATCGGGTCGCGCGGCAACGAAGACCTCGGCGTCTTCTTGGGACGCAACGACGTTCGCTTCCGCGCGATCTGCGACGTCCGCAAATCGCGCCGCGAATACGTTAAAGACCGCGCCGACAAAACTTACAACGATACCGATTGCGCGATGTACAAGGATATGGAAGACCTCCTTATTCGCGACGATATCGACGCCGTCTTGATCGCGACCGGCGACCGTTGGCACACGATGGCCTCCATCACCGCCGCGAAGTTCGGAAAAGACGTCTACTGCGAAAAACCGCTCTCCCTCACCATTCAAGAAAGCCGCGCTCTCGCCGACGCCGTCAAGCGTTACGGTATCGTCTATCAAGCCGGGACGCAACGTCGCAACATCGGCAACTTTATGCTCGCCGCTGAAATCGTCAAGAGCGGCAAACTCGGCAAACTCACCGAAGTTCACGCGAACACCCTTTGGCCGGCGACGCATCACGATTGGTTCCCGGCGGAACCGGAACCGGCGGTCGACGAAGTCGACTGGGATCGCTGGCTCGGCCCCTGCCCTTGGCGCCCGTACAACAGCCGTTACGTCGCGGGCGATTGGCGCAGCCACTTCGACTTCCACGGCGGCGGGATTCTCGAATGGGGTTCGCACACCGTCGACCTTTGCCAATGGGCCGCGCAAAAAGACGACACCGCGCCGACCCGTTACGAACCGCAATTCAACGACGACGGCTCCATCGCCGGGCACGTTTGGGCCTATTACGCCGACGGCGTTAAGCTCGTGATGCGCTCCGACGGTTGGCTCGGGCTCGGCACCTGCTCCGCTCGCTACGTCGGCGAAGAAGGCTGGATCGAAACCGGCGACAGCGGGCGGATGGCCGTTTCGTCCGACGCGCTCCGAAGCGAGTTGAAGTATTTCGGTATGCCCGGCACCAACCCGTCGACGCACATCGCCGAGTTTGTCGACTGCGTTAAAACGCGTCGCAACCCGGCCGCCAACGCCGCCGTCGCCGCGCAATCGCACATCGCGTCGCACTGCGCGTACATCGCTTGGCAGCTCAAACGTCCGATCGAGTTCGACCCGGTCAAGGAAGAGTTCAACGACGAAGAAGCGAACCGCATGCGCACTCGCGCGATGCGCGCCCCGTACACGCTCTAAGGCGCCGCGTTTCGTCGATTTTGTCGATTTTTTCCCCTTATATATTAATAACGAAAAAAAGCCCAAAACGCGAAAGCCGAAAAGCCGCCGTCCGCTCCGCTCGCGCCGCGTCGCCGCCGGTTCTCGAAACCGTTTGACCGCCGACGTTTGCGTCCGCGTCCGAGCGTTCGCTCGCCCGCTTTTCCTTTCGCCGTTGGAGAAAGACATATGAAAAAATACGCGTTCTCTTTCCTGTCGAGCGCGCTGTTGGCCGCCGTCGTCGCGTCCCCGTCGTTCGCGCAAGACGTCGCGACGCTCCAAACGACCTCCGACGAAGCGCTCCTGCTTCAAGCGATCGACGGCGCCGGTTCGGAACCCGCCGACATTCACCGCGTCAACATCGCCGTTAAACGCTTGGCCGTCGTCGGTTCGGAAGCGTCGATTCCGAAACTCGTCGCGCTCCTTGCGAACGAAAAACAAAGTTTCAACGCCCGCTTCGCGCTCGAAGCGCTCCCGTTCGACGCCGCCGACGCCGCGTTGGCCGAAGCCGCCGGAAAACTCGACGGCGCTTGCCTCATCGGCGTTATCGACTCGATCGGCGTTCGCGGCAAAGCGGAGTCGGTCGAGCTGCTGACGAAAATTTACGCCGAAAAAGACGACGTCGCCGTTAAGAAAGCGGTCGTCGCCGCGCTCGGCGCCATCGCGTCCGACGAAGCCGCCGGTTTCCTCGTTAGCGAAGCGAAAAAAGACCTTAGCGGCGCCGATCCGCTCTTCCTGCGCGGTCTCGGCGACGCGATTCTCGACGCCGCGGAAGCCCGCGAAAAAGCCGGGAACCTCGTCGGCGCCGCCGCGCTTTACGACGCCGCGACGACCGCCGGGCTCCCGAACTTCGTCCGCGAAGCCGGGACTTACCGCGCCCTGATTTGCCGCGGCGCCGAATCCGCCGCGAAAATCGTCGAGCTGATCAAAAGCGACGACCAACAAATTGTCGACGCGGCGCTGAAAACCGTTCGCGAATTTAACGACGCCGACGCTCCGAAAGTCGTCGAATCGCTCCTCGCGGCGTTCGACTCCTTCCCGGAAGCGAAGCAAATTCTCGTCTTGCGCGCGCTCGGCGACCGCAAAGACGACGCGTCGAAGAAGCTCGTCTTCCCGAAAGCGGTCGCGCTTGCGAACGACGGTTCCGTCGCGCTGAAAACCGCCGCCGCTAAAGCGTTGATTAACGTC
>JAZNJF010000173.1:0-6622 GCA_045577885.1 Thermoguttaceae bacterium
GACATGGCTACGATCCGACTTGCGTCTTCCGGCGCTTGCGAAGCGGCGTCGGCGCCGAGCGCGGCGATTTTGCCGTCGACGATCAGGACGTCGGCGATTTGGTCGAGGTTTTGCGCCGGGTCGACGACGCGGCCGTTTTGAATAAAGAGGGCGTTGCTCATTGTTGTCTCGAATCTGATTTAAAAGCGCGTTAATTGGTTAAGGCGCGTTGATATTGGCGATCGGTCGAACGCGGGAAGTCCGTTGAAACGGGAAAATTCGTTATTGTTGGGGAAAACCGTTGAAACGGGAAAATCGTTAAGCGGGGAAAACCGTTTAACGAAAAAGCGTTAGGAGCGGCGTTCCGCGACGGCGGTCAGCGTCGCCCAAAGCGCGGCCATCCGCACCGCGACGCCGTTCGTTACTTGGTCGAGGATCGCGGAATGCGGACCGTCGGCGACGTCCGGGGTGATTTCGACGCCGCGATTGATCGGGCCCGGCGCGAGAACGAGGACGTCTTTTTTGCAACGGGCGAGGCGTTCGGCGTTCATCGCGTAAAGGTGCGCGTACTCGGCCAACGACGGGAACGGACGGACGACTTGGCGTTCGAGTTGGATGCGCAGGAGGTTGAACACGTCGACGCGGGGCAAAATTTCGTCGAGCGAATAAGCGTATTCGACGCCGAGTTCGGCCCAATGCGGCGAAACGAGGGTCGACGGGCCGCAAACGATCGGTTTCGCGCCGAGTTTTTGGAGCGCGAAGACGTTCGAGCGGGCGACGCGGCTGTGCGCGATATCGCCGACGATCGCGACCGTTTTTCCTTCGAGCGAACCGAGGCGTTGGCGCATCGTCAAAATGTCGAGGAGCCCTTGCGTCGGGTGTTCGTGCGCGCCGTCGCCGGCGTTGACGACCGCGCAGTTTTTGAGGTTTTGCGCCAAAAGTCGCGGCGCGCCGGGGCAGCTGTGCCGGACGACGACCGCGTCGACGCCCATCGCCAAGATGTTTTGCGCGGTGTCGACGAGCGTTTCGCCCTTCGAGAGACTGCTCGTCGCGGCGGAGAACTCGATTACGTCGGCGCCGAGACGGCGTCCGGCGAGCCCGAAGCTGACGCGGGTGCGCGTCGAGTTTTCGAAAAAGAGGTTGACGATCGCTTTTCCGTTCAACAGCGAGATTTTGCGAGCGTTTTCCGGATTGTCGAGGACGTCCTTGCGGAAACGGTCGGCCAAATCGAGCAAAATCGTCAGTTCTTCGACGTTGAGGTCTTCGAGTCCGAGGAGGTGCGGGCGCGTCCAGCCGGACGGAACCGGCCCCCAATTTTCTTTAGTGTAAAGCATTTCTCGACGTTTCCTTTTTTGACGTTTCCTTTGAAGCGAACGAACGGCGCCGCGCGGAGTCGAAAGGGCGAAACGGAGCGCGGAGCGGAGACGCGTTTTCGGGCGGACGTCGCAAACGGCGCGGCGAGAACGGACGGCGGCGAAAAGTCGGCGAACGTCGATTCGCGGAGCGCGAGCGGTCGAGAACGCGTCGTTAATATTTTGCCAAATTTTTTGAAGACGTCAAAGGGGAACGGCGATTTTGCGGCGGTTTGCGTTCGTTTTTTAAGAAAAAAGCCGCCTTTATAAGCAAGGCGGCTTGAAGTATAAGCGGAAGTAATACCGACGTCGATTAACGCGATTCAGCCGGATCGGCGTTTTCGGCCGGGGCGGCGTTTTCAACCGGCGCGGCGTTTTCGGCCGGCGCGGCGTTTTCGGCCGGCGCGGCGTTTTCAACCGGGGCGGCGTTTTCGACCGGAGCGGCGTTTTCAGCCGGGGCGGCGTTTTCGGCCGGCGCGGCGTTTTTGTCTGGATCGGCGTTTTCGGCCGGGGCGGCGTTTTCGGCCGGGGCGGCGGTTTCAACCGGAGCGGCGTTTTCGGCCGGGGCGGCGTTTTCGGTCGGAGCGGTTTCGGTCAAACCGGCGAGCTCGGCGAGCCAGTTGGCGCGCAAAAGTCGACCCGGGTCGGTCGGCGTCGAACGGAGCAAACCGACGGCGCTCGACGTTTCGCCGCGACGCTCTAAGACGCGGGCGAGGAGATAAATCGTTCCGGCGCGCCAAAAATCGGCGTCGTTCGTTGGGCGACGCGCCCCGTCCTGCAGGTGAGCGAGGGCCGCGTCCTCGTGTCCGGCGGCGTCCGAAACGAGCGCTAAATAGAATTTTGAAGCGGTTTTGGCAAAGTGTTTCATCGCGAGTTCCGCTTGAAGACTCGCCGCCGTTTGGAGCGCGAACGCTTGGAGCTCTTCTTGCGTCGGCTCTTGACCTTGGCTCCGCGCCCATTCGATATATCGAGCGACCGTCGCTTCCGTTTTCGCCGGAAGAGCCCGCTCTTCTTGACGGAGCAAACGCTCCGAAACGCGCCCCTGTTGGAGCCAATGCGCCGCGCCCGTTTCGTCGACGAAGCGACCTTTCAAATAAAGGATTTTGCCTTTCCAAAGGGCGGCGACGGTCGCGCCCTTCTTTCCGCCGGACTCGGCGGCGGCTTCGTCGGCCGGACCGCTCGCGCTGGAACGGAATTGGCCTTCGGCGTCGACGATCGTCGAACCGCTGGCGAAGGCGTCGTCGGCTCGGTCGCTTTGACTGTCCGAAACGTCGAGGTTGCCGGACGCCGCGAGCGCGTACGTGTAAGGACGCGTCAAAATTTCCGCTTCGGCCGGGAAGAAAATTTGCTCCAACAGCGCCGCGTTCGCCGCGTGCAAACGTTCGACGCGAACGACGCCGGCGAGTTCCGCGATCCGTTTCTTTTGCGATTCGAACGGCGTCGCGAGGACGGTCGAGACGGCGCCGCTAAATTCGCGCTCCATCGCGAGCGCTCGTTGGGACGTCGCGAACGGCGAAGACGGAACGAGCGCGACCGTTCGTTGGAAATGCGCCGAAGTCGCCGGGAACGGACGTTCGGGCAAGTCGAGTCGGCGGAGAAGGGAATCGTCGGCGGCGACTTGCGACAACGTCGCGATTTTAGCGAATCGGAGACCGCCGTCGAGAACGAGCGCGTCCGAGCCCGGGCCCGGAATCGGGAGTCCGTATTCCGGCGCGAAGAGGTAAGTTTCGCCGTCGAGTCGAACGCCGACGACAAGCGGGAAATCGGTCGGAACGTCGCCGTCGGGGCGAACGACGAACGCGTCGAGGCGGTGTTGGCGGAGCAACTCGATAAAAACGACCGCGCGGTCGAACGGCGTTCCTCCGCTCGTCAAAAGCGTCTGCCAAGGAAGTTGAGCGACCGGGCCCGCCGGACCGTCGGCCGGAGGCGTCGCGACGACGTTGGCGACCGACCAGTCGAATAAACTGCAAACGATCGCCAAGTCGTTTTGACTTTTGCCTTTAGCCCAATTGAAAACGTTGCGGAACCAAACGCTTTCCTTTAAAAAGTCGGCGTCTTGCGGCGCGAACGAAACGGCGTCGAGGTCCAAAACGCGCGAAAATTCGCCGAGCCCCGTCGCGAGCGTTTCGAAGTTGTAAAAGGGCGAATGTTGGAATTGACGGATTTGCGTTTGGAACGTTTCGGTCGCGTCGGCGAACTGGAACTCTTTCGCGGAAGCCAACTTGCCGCGCAACGCTTCGGCGAAAGCCGCGAAACGTCGCAACGCGTTCGAGTCGAGCTTTTCCGCCAACGCGGTCGTTTGCGCCGCCGCTTGTTCGACGACCGCTTGCAGTTCGTTCGCGTCTTTTTCGGTCGGCGTTCCGTTTTCGTCGAGGAAGAGGGCGACCAACCGAGCGCCGTCTCGAGCGACCGAGGCGAGCGCGGCCGATTCTTCGGCGAGCGCGGCGAACTCCGCGTCCGGTTCGAAGTCCGGCGAAGGCGGCAAGGCGGCGAGCCAACCGTCGAGCGGGCCGAGCGCGCCGCGAAGATAATTGGAGTCCGGGTGATTTTCTTGCTCTTCGGTCGCTCGAACGACTTGCTCGAGGAGCTTAACGTTTTGCTCTTGCCGTTCTTTTTGCGTCGCGTGTTGATGAACGCCGTGTCGCGTCGCGGCTTCGGGTTGGCAGCCGACGTTCGCCGTCGCGCAACAAAGGAGCGTCGAAACCGTCAACGCCGAAAAAAGCGTCGACGGCGGAGAGAAAAAAGAGCCGAAATATCGCATCGAAAAATCCTCGCTCGGGGGATTGGGGAAATTGAGGGGATTAACCCGAGAAAAAAACGGGCAAACGGACAAACGGGGGAAACGGGTAAAATAAGGAAAATGGGGAAAGTAAGGGAACGGGAAGGCGCGAAAACGGCGGTCGAGCGGTCGACGTCGAAAAACGGAACGTCGCGCGACGGTCGAACGGCGGCGAATCGCGCTTTACCCGCTCTTTAGTATACGTCGTCGACGCGGTTTTGTCCAGCCCCGGCGCCGCGCGACGGCGAGAAATCGAAACGGCGTTTTTTAAAAGTAAAGCGCGACGAAACGAAGGGCGGAGCGCTTGAAAATTGGCGAGTAAAAACCGGTTTGAAAAGAAAATTTAAAGCGTTAAAAAGTCGTTTTAGGAGCAAAAATAAGAAAATCAAAAAAGAGCGCGGCGTTGCCGAAAAGGGCCGCCGGGCCGACGTTAACCGTTGAATCCGGCGGCGAGCGGGGGCTTCCGATTGACGCCGCCGCGCAATTCTTTATAATAAGGGGAACGAAAGGCGTCGCTTGGCGCGTTGCGGTTTCCGCCGTTTTCGACGCGAAGTCGTTTCGAGCGCGAAAACCGATAAAATAAGAAGATTAAGAAAAATAAACGCTTTTACAATGGGAGGAAGCGAAATGACGGACGCGTTGAAAAAATTGGGGGAAATCGGGTTCTTGCCGACGGTCGACGTCGCGGACGCGGCGAAGGCGGTCGAAACGGCTAAAGCGTTGAACGAAGGCGGGATCGGCGCTTGCGTCGCGACGGTCGAAACGGCGGCGGCGATTCGCGCGGCGCTTCCGGAATGCGTTCTCGGCGCTTGCGTCGCGACGGCGGAAAACGTCGACGCGGCGGCCGCGGCGGGCGTCGATTTCGTCGTTTCGGCGGGCTTGAATCCGGCGCTCGTCGAATACTGCGTCGGCAAAAACGTCGCGATCGTTCCGGGCGCGACGACGGCGAGCGAAATCGAACTCGGCGTTTCGTTCGGCTTGACCGTTTTCAACTTCTTCCCGGCGCCGGTCGCGGGCGGTTTGGCGGCGATCAAAGCGTTGGCCGAAGCGTTCCCGACCGTTCGTTTCGTTCCGACCGGCGCGGTCGACTGGGCCGAAATCGACGCTTATTCCCGTTGCGGCGCGATTCTTGCGATCGGCGGTCGTTTCGTCGCGCCTTGCTCGGCGATCGCCGCCGGCGATTGGACCGGAATCGCCGCGAACGCCAAGCGCGCCGTCGAACTCCTGCTCGGGCTTGAAATGGGACACGTCGGGATCAACTGCCAATCGTCCGACGAAGCGGGCGCGACCGCCGATTGGTTCTTCAAGACGTTCGGTTTGGCGACGCGCGAAACGCCGATTTCGTTCTTCGCCGGCGCCGCGGTCGAAACGATGAAGTCGCCGAGTTTCGGGGCCAACGGACATATCGGGATCGCCGCCAACTCCGCCGCCCGAGCCGCGTATCACCTGCAACGTCAAGGCGTCGAGTTCCGCGCTTTCAAATGCGCGCCGGACGGAACGCTCATCGCCGCTTACTTGACGGAAGAGATCGGCGGTTTCGCGGTTCATCTTTGCCCGAAATATTAATCGAGCGGCGCGTTCGCTTTTTTAGCGGAAATCGCGGTTTCGCCGATTCGTCTTTGTCCGAAATTTGATTTTAGAGCGATAAAACGCGTTTTCAAACGCTCGTCGGACGTCGGTTTTCGACGAGCGTTTGAAAATGATGAAAATTGTTGCGTTATCACGAGGCAAAAAAGGGCGAGCGTCGGCGAAAATCGACCGTCGAACGTAAAAGAACGGCGCGCGCCTGTTGGTAAAATAGCGAATTTGAGCGAAAAAATAAAAATAAAACAATATAAAGCGAGTAATTAAGAGTTATTTAACGAAAGGAACGTCGCGAAATGACGACCGAAACGAAGCGATACGACGTCGCGATTTTGGGCGCCGGGCCCGGCGGATACGTTTGCGCGCTCGACTGCGCGCGGTTGGGGTTGAAAACGGCGCTGATCGAAGCGCGGGAACTCGGCGGAACCTGCCTGAATCGCGGGTGCATTCCGACGAAAACGCTCCTGCATAGCGCGGAAGTTTACCGCGAAGCGCTCGAAGCGGCGAAGTTCGGCGTTTCGGCGACCGACGTTTCGTTCGATTATTCGGTCGCGAACGCTCGGCGCGAGAAAGTCGTTTCGCAGTCGCGACTTGGAATCAAGAATCTCGAAAAGGCGGCGGGCGTCGACGTTCTTTTCGGGCGCGGCGTGTTGACGAGCGCGACGACGATTCGCGTCGAACCGACCGCTTCGTCCGCCGCCGACGCGGAGCCGTTCGAGATCGAAGCGGCGAAAATCGTCGTCGCCGTCGGCGCGAACCCGTCGCGACCGCCGATTCCGGGGCTCGACTCGTCGGAAGTTTGGACGAGCGACGAGCTGTTGTCGGCGTCCGCCCTTCCCCAGAGCGCGGTAATCGTCGGCGGCGGGGTGATCGGCGTCGAATTCGCGACCTTGTTGGCGGCGCTCGGGAAAAAAGTAACGATTTTGGA
>JAZNJF010000174.1:0-5003 GCA_045577885.1 Thermoguttaceae bacterium
GGTCGGCTCGCTTTTGTCGAATTGAAGCGTTTCCGGAAAGCGCGTCTCCAACAACTTCGCATAACTCGCGCAACCGAACGCTTTACCGTCGACGCCGTCCGCTTTCAACCGCGGCCCGAGAACGGTGAAATCGACCCAAGCGCTCGAGTCGCGGCGTCCGGAACCGTCTTTTTGCAACGCGCGCAACGCCGCGAAGACGCGCTTTTCCAGCTCCGCGTCGGAGAGTTGGGGCGACGTTCGCGCCGTTGAAACGCTCTTCGCAACCGGAACGACCGCCGCCGTTTCCTTTTTCGGAACGATCAAAGCGTTCGCCGCAACCGGCGTTTTTTCCGCGACGGTCGCGACTGTCGCGACGGTCGACGGCGCTTGCGCGACCGGAACGACCGCCGTCGCCGCCGTTTTCGGTCGCGTCCGTCGAGCGTTTGGGTCGCCGTCAAATTCCAATTGATCGGCAAAACGCGTTTCAAAAAACTTCGCGAACGACGAAAAACCGGCGGTTTTGCCGTCGACGCCCTTTTCTTTAAGTCGGGCGCCAAGGTTGGCGAAACGCACCCAACGGCTTGCGTCGCGCTTCCCGTCGGCGTCCGTTTGCAGTTCGCGAATCGCCGCGAAGACGCGCTTTTCGACCTCCGCGTCGGGAAGAAATTTTTTCGGCGACTCCGACGACGGCGCTTGCGTCGCGTCCAACGTCGACGGCGCGTTCGCCGTTTTCGGTCGGACGCGCCAACGAGTCCCTTCGTTTCGAAACTCCAAACGCTCCGCAAAACGCGCTTGCAGAAACTTTGCAAACGTCGAAAAACCGAACGCTTTACCGTCGACGCCCTTTTTCTTTAACGGCGAACCCAAGTTGGCGAAGTCGACCCATTTCGCGGCGTCGCGAACGCCGTTCTCGTCCGTTTGCAACGCCGCGACCGCCGCTAAGACGCGCTTTTCGACCTCCGCGTCGGAGAGTTTTTTCGGCGCGTTCGCGGGAACGCCGGGCGACGCGGACGGCGACGCCGGAATCGCCGTTTTGACCGCGACCGTCGACTTTTTCTCGGGAACGCTCGACGCGACGACGGCGTTTTTTGTCGGCGCTTTCGTCAAACGAACGCGGCTGTTCGGATTCGCGCCCGCTTTATTCAAGCGGAAAACGATTTCGCCGCGCTCCGCTTCGTCGCGAAACGCCGCCTCCATAAACGCGGTAAAGTTTCCCGAGACGCCGCAAGACTTCCAAGCGACGCCCGCTTTCGTCAACCGCGAGCCGAGCGCGCCGAAGTCGGCCCAACTTGGAGCGTCGAAAACGCCGTTTCCGTCCGTTTGCAGCGCCGCGATCTCCGCTAAAATTCGCGCTTTCGTCGCCGCCAGTTTCGCCGCGTTCGGTCGATTCTCCATCGTCGTCTTCCGCCGTTTTCGTTTTAATATCGCGCCGCGCCGGAGTTAACCGCGACGTTTTTCATCCGCATTAATCGACGATAGGCGCGCCGACTTTTCAGCCGACGCGCCGCCCTTCGCTCGCAAGGGCTCCCTCGCGAACGCTAAATAACTATTCGCCAACGTTATCCAACGCTAACCGACGTCGACAAACGTCAATCGACGCTAAGCGCAGAAACGTCGCCGCGCTCTTTCGCACCGTCGGTCGCGGACGCCCGCCGCTAAGGAAACGCGTCCCCAACCGACCGAACGCTCGGAACGGCCCGGTTAAACCCGGACTCGCGCCGGAATCACTCCCACTCGATCGTTGCGGGCGGTTTCGAGCTAATGTCGTACGCGACGCGGTTCACGCCGTCGACTTCGCTCAAAATGCGCGACGAAATCTTCGCTAAGACCTCGTACGGAACCGGATACCAGTTCGCTTCCATAAAGTCTTGCGTCGCGACGCAACGAACGACGACCGCCTTCTCGTACGTCCGCTCGCCGTTCTTCGCGCCGACGCTGCGCACCGGAAGCAAAACGGCGAAAACTTGCGACGTTTCGCGGTAAAGCCCCGCCTTCGTAATCTCTTCGACGACGATCGCGTCCGCTTCGCGCAAGCAGTCGAGGTCCGGCTTCGACACCGGCCCCAAGCAACGAACCGCGAGGCCCGGACCCGGGAACGGATGACGCCAAACCAACTCTTCCGGCAAACCGAGTTCCAAACCGACTTGGCGAACTTCGTTTTTGTAGAGCTTGCGGAGCGGTTCGACCAACTCGAACTCCATATCCTCCGGCAAACCGCCGACGTTGTGATGGTACTTCACCGTCTTCGCCGGAGCGCCTTCTTCGCCGCCGCTTTCGACGACGTCCGGCCAAATCGTCCCTTGCGCCAAGAACTTCGCGCCGTCGACCTTATGCGCCTCTTCGGTGAAAACGTCGATGAACGTTTTGCCGATGATCTTGCGCTTTTCTTGCGGATCGTCGACGTCTTTCAGCAGCGAAAGGAAACGCTCTTCCGCGTCGACGACGACGAGGTTCGCGTCAAAATTTTCGCGGAAAACTTTCGCGACCGAGTCGATTTCGTTTTTGCGCATCAAACCGGTGTCGACGAAAATGCACGTCAGACGCGAACCGATCGCTCGCGAAACCAACGCCGCGACGACCGCCGAGTCGACGCCGCCGGACAAGCCGCAAATAACGCGACCGTCGCCGACTTGTTGGCGAATACTCTCAATGGAGGTTTCGACAAAATTCTTCATTGTCCAAGTTTCCTAAACTAGCCTTGCAAAATCTAACGAACGAAAACGCGACAAGGCGCGCGCCTTTCGTCGCAAACGCCCGTCGGAACGAGCGCCGCCGTCGAACCGTTCGTCGCGACCGCCCCAAAACGCCGCCGAAAGATTTTCGACGAGGAAAGTCGCGAACGTTTTTCTCGCCGTCTATTATAACGCGCTCCGCAATTTCGAAAATACCCGCCTATCGCGCTCCCGGACGAAGCGAAACGCTCCGACGCGACGGATAATTTTACGCGAAAATTTTATTTTTGAAACTCTTTTTATTAAACGGCTTTTTTTTACGTCGTCAAATCTCCGTCGCGCTTATAACGTCATTCTTCGACGTTATAGAACGCCCCCGATTTTCAAAAGAATCGTTTTTTCCGTCGCAATCCTCCCCTTCTTCTTATTCTCTCTTAATCAACAAAAAAAAAGTTATGCCGATCGCGCCGATTTTACCGCTTTCGCAAAAATTTTAAAAAATTTTCCAAAAAATTCTTAAAATTACTACAAAAGGATTAAACATTCGCGTACTTATGATTGTAAAAGTCAAAAAGTTGCTTTTTGTCGACAAAGACGATAAAATCGATTATAGCGAATTAACGGCGAAAAAAGCCCAAAAAAACGCGTTAAAATCCATTTTATCGCGCCGACGAAACGCCAAAAAACGTTATAATAGACATAACGTTAAGCGAAGAGGAGCGGGAACGGCGCTTTTCCGCCTCGTTCCCTAAAATCGCCGCAATGCGACCGCGATCGTTCGCGCGCCGGCGCCGCCTCCCTAACGTTTCTCCCAACGGATTTTTCAATGAACAAACGCTCGTCCAACCAACGCCGCTCCGCTTCTCTCGCGAAATGCTTCGTCGCCGCTCTTTGCGTCGTCCTCGCTTGGGGCGCGGCTTGGTTGATTCCGAACGGTTTGACGCTCGGGACGAGTTGGCGTTTCCGTCTCGAATCGTTCGAGTTTTTCTCGGCGAATAAAAACGTCGACGAAGAACGCGCGGTCTCGTATCTCGACGCTTCCGGGCGCCGCGTCGTTCTCGACGAAAACGCGGTTCCGCGTCTCGAAACGGCCCCGGCTTTCGTCGCCGAAACGACGGAGCTTTTGGCGAGCGACGTTTCTTGCGACGCGCAACCGGTCGGCGCGACCTTCGACGAAACGGAAGCGGAACCGGAATGGGAACCCGTTTCGTTCGCGAACGCCGAAGACGAAACGTCCGACGCGCTCCCGACGAACGACGCTTGGCTCGTCGTCGACGAAAGCGCCGAAGCGCGCGACAAATGGTCGTTCGAACTGCGTCTCGCGCCGTTTTTGGCGCCGACCTTCGTCGAAACGTCGGCTCCGACTTGGCGCGACGCCGTCGAGGTCGAAGCGGCGACGCTCGCCGAACTGCGCGAGCTCGAATTCGAACCGGAGCTCGTCGCGTCCTCGTTGATTTCCCCGTTGTTGCGCCGCCGCGTCGCGAACGCTCGCCTCGCTTCCGGCGATTACTCGTTCGCCGAAACGTCGAGCGCTTCGGACGCGAACGCTCCGCAACCGACGCCTCGTCCGGCGACGCCGCAAGCGCCGTCGACCGCTCCGACTCGCGTCGGCGCCTTCACCGCTTGCGGAACGTTCGAATCGAACGGCGTCGCGAAAGTTCGCGTTCAATAACGTTCGCGCTTTACGTTCCCGACTCGCCTCGCTCCGACGCGAAAACCCGCGCCGATTCGTTCGACGCTTTTTTTTTCGCTCTCTTCGCTCTCTCGCCCCGACTTTTTTTCGCTCTCTTCGCTCTCTCGCCCCGACGTTTTACCGCGTCTTTTTTCGACGCGTCCGTTCCGCGTTCGCCTCAAAGAACGCCCTTCGTGCTCGGGACGCCGGTTTGGCGAGGGTCGCTCTCGACCGCGGCGCGAATCGAGCGGGCGACCGACTTAAAGATCGCTTCGGCGATGTGATGTCCGTTCGAGCCGTACAAAACGCCGATATGCAGGTTGCAGGCGGCGGCGTTCGCAAAGCCTTGCCAAAACTCGCGAACGAGTTCCAAATCGAACGTTCCGACGCGCTCGACCGGATACGTCGCGTCGTAAACGAGGTAGGGTCGTCCGGAAAAATCGATCGCCGTCCGCGCGAGCGTTTCGTCCATCGGGAGGAGGAAAAAGCCGTATCGGCGGACGCCTTTCTTGTCGCCGAGCGCGGTTTTGAAGGCGGCGCCGAGCGCGATCCCGACGTCTTCGACGGTGTGATGGCCGTCGACTTCGAGGTCGCCGTTAACGCTCAGCTCGAGGTCGACGAGCGAGTGCGCCGCGAAAAGAGTCAGCATATGATCGAAAAAGCCGATTCCGGTCGAAATT
>JAZNJF010000175.1:0-3876 GCA_045577885.1 Thermoguttaceae bacterium
GACTTGGTCGGCGGGTCTTGGACGACGGTCCAAACGTCAAAATCGGGAGAACCGGCCCAAATGTGCAGGAAGAAGTAGAAAACTTGCGCGTTGTTTTCCGGACGATAACGGCGAATCTCGGCGCGGCGCGCTTTCGCGTCGGCGGCGAGGAGACCGCGCGGAACGAGTCCGAGTTCGCAAATTCGAGCGCCGGGGACGATTCCGGCCTCTTCGGCGGCGCTTCCGGGATCGACCGCGGCGACGTAAACCGGCGCGAACGTTTCGGTCGCCAAATTCTTGTGCGCGCCTTTGAGCGGGAGAACGTCTTTTTTCGCGTCGACGGTTTGGGAAGTTTTGGCGTTTTCGGCGTTTTCGGCGTTTTCGGCGATTTGGGCGGTTTGCGGCGACGTTTCGGGGAAAGCGAGCGTCAAGCCGTAAAGGGAGGTCGCGCCCTCTTCCATTTGGAGTTGGTGCGCCGGGCTGCCGGCCGGGAAAACGACGCCCCAAGGCGCGTCGCAGGGGCCGCCGAAACAGCAGCCGTTCATCAAGCAGCCGATTCGCCCGATTGAGACGCCGAGAAGCAACGCCGGGGCGAAGAGGTCGAGCGTCGCGAGAATCGGGAGTTTTTTCAGCGCCAAGTAAGCGACGACCGCCGCGATTCCGCCGAGAATCGACCCGTAAACGACGAGGCCGCCGTTTGTAACGTCGACAATATTAATAAGGGTCGCGCTCAACGTCGCGGCGCGAACGGCCGGCCAATACTCGACGACGTAAAATAGGCGAGCGCCGCAAATTCCGCAAAACGCGGCGACAAAAACGATTCCAAGGATTGAGTCGGCGGGGTAATTCCAACGCCGCTTCGCTCGCCAAATCGTTAAAAGGGTCGAAAGCGCGATCGCCAACATTAAAAAAACGCCGTATCCGCGGATCGGGAAACCGTCCGATTCGGCGATTCTCGGGCCGATAACGCGAACGATAAAAACGCCGAGCGCCGCGATCGTCGCGTAAAAAAGGGCGTCGTCCGAACGTTTGCGGAGTAAAGCGCGGAGGACGGAAACCGCGCCGAGGATTAAAATCGCCCAAAAGAGAAGACCGGAACCGAAGAGGGGGAGTCCGAAAATTTCGGTCGGCAGATAGAAAAGCGTTTGTTTCATTGTTTTAAGTCTTGTCGGTTGTTTTGCGTCGCGTTTCGCTTCTTTTGAAACGGAAAGCGGCGACGTCGGGGAGGAGGCCGCGTTGGAGCGACCGCGTCGGAAGTCGGGTAAAATAAAAAAAACGCGCAAAATTGGCAAGTCGGGCGCTTTTAACGGCGCGTCGGCGCTTGAAATTTTCAATTTTGCCTTTATACTGAATTTTTGCGAAGAAAATCGGGCGGCGCGGACGACGACGGTCGCGTCGACTTTGACGGTCGCGCAAAATAGGGCGTCGGCGCGGCGTTCGGCGAGCGAAAACCGGTTTCCGAACGGTCGGGACGCGGGCGAAATCGTCGAAAGTAACGGTCGCGCGGGCAAAAATTTCTTCGCTTTAGATAATTTTACCTTAAAAAAAGTAGACTTCAAGCGTTTTTTCGGTTATTATATTAAAGACGGCGTTTTGTTTCGACGCGTCGACCGCTTGCGACCCGAGCGACAAGACCGGTTGCGAACGGCGCGAAAGCGAAAAGAGGCGAGAAAAATCGACGCGGTTCGAGCGGCGCGGCGACGACCGGCTCGAAAGCAAAAGAATAATAAACGAAAGCGGACGCTTTCGGAGGAGACAACGACGAGATGGCGCGCATTTTGGCAATCGATTGGGACGGCGTCGAGGCGCGGTTTGCGCTCGGTTCCGTTCAGAAAGATCGGCTGATCGTTTGGAAGGCGGGTTCCGCTCCGATCGCCGACGCGGCCGCCGCGGTCGCCGAAGCGGAGGAGAGCGAAGACGACGAGGAAGACGGTTTCGTTTCGACTTCAACCGGCGAGAACGCGGACGTCGACGAAAGCGGCGAGGGCGAAGAGAGCGACGCGCCTTTTGAAATCGTCGAGACTTCCGGAACGAAAAAAGCGCCGGTTTTCGACGAAGACGACGAAGAAGAGGAAGACGGCGACCCGCGCGTCGTTTCGACGACGAGGCGGAAAAAGGGCGAATCGTTCAAAACGTCTCCGTTGGCGACGACGCTTAAGACGTTGTTGCGCGAAAACCGCGTCGGTTCGGCGACCGTCGTTTATTCGGCGGAGCGCGGCGACCTCGACGTGTTGTATACGACCGTTCCGCTGGCGACCGACGCGGAGACGCCGGAGCTCGTCTTGAACCAAGCGTTGCGCGAATGGACGGCCTTCGACGCGAAAACGCAACCGCTCGATTACGCGCCCCTTGGAACGCCGTCGAAACTTGGAACGCGTTCGATCGTCGCCGTTTCGATCGCTCGCGACAAGCAGCGCCGCATTCGCGAAACGCTGATCGGCGCGACGCGGGCTCCGTCGAAAATCGAGTTGCGCGAACCGTCGTTGGCCGAATTTTTGCGCGCCGATTTCTGCAAGTTGGCGTTCGACGAGCCGACCTTGTTGATTCAAGCGCTTTGCGACGAAGTCAACTTGACGCTCTGCGACGCGGAGAAAAACGTCCTTTATTTCCGTTCGTTTAAGATCGCGACCGATCTGACGGCGCCCGCGTTGGCGCGCCGGATTCGCGAGGAAATCGCGCGGACGTTGGCGGTTGGGATCGCCGACTTGCCGGAGGACGTCGTCGTCCGCAAGGCGCTCTTCTTCTCCGACGCGTCGTCGTTGAGCGCCGTTTCGTTGGACGCCGATTACGACGATTCCGACGCCGACGAACACGCGACGATTACCGAAATCGGCGAAGACGAAGAAGACGCGGCGAGCGTCGTCGTCGGTTCGTTGCAGCTCGGCGAGCATTTGGCGCGCGAGTTGGAAGGCGAGGAAATCGAGCTCGAGTTCGCGAACCCGTTCCGCGTCCCCGGCGTTCAAATGAAGACGTTGGAACCGGAGAACCCCGGCCGTTTCGCGTCGCTCTTGGGGATGCTCTTGGCCGAGCGTCCGCAGAATCGCCCGGCGATCGACTTGCTGCATCCGCGCGAAAAACCGAAACCGCCGAAATATTGGGCGATCGTCGCCGCGTTCCTTATTCTCGTCGGCGCGGGGTTCGGCGCCGCTTGGAAATGGAACAAAACGGAGCTCGAACGCGAGCAAGCCGTTTTGGCCGAACTGAAGGAAAAAGCGTTGGCCGCCGAGCGCGCGGCGTTAAGCAAGCGACCGTTGGCGAACGTGTTGGCGAACGCGAACAACTGGCGCGACCGTCAAGGCGTCGTCGTTCTCGACGAACTGCGCGACATTGCGTTGCGCATTCCGAGCGCGCCCGATCTCGTCGTTACTCGTCTTGGATACTTGGCGAACCAAAACGGACGCCCGACTTTTATTATTCAGGCGAAAATCAAATCCGCGGCGGTTTATCAAACGTTCCGACAAAGTTTGATCGCCGACGGTTCGCACTCGGTCATAGGACGCGGTCCGGTTCCGAACCGAGGCGGAGGCGGATACCCGCATATGTTCGACGCGCGGATTGTTTGCCAACGTCGGCCGGCGCAAACGTTCGTCGCGAAGTTGCCGCCGGAATTGCAACAAATTTCCAATAAAATGCCGGAATATTTCGCCGAACGGCAAGCGGAAATTCAACGCGAGCGCGAAGCCGCCGCCGCGAAAGCCGCCGCCGAGCGCGCCGAAGCGTTGCGTCGTCAACAGGAAGAAGCGCAAAAACGGGCCGAAGAAGCGCGTCGAGCGCAAGAGGCCGCCGCGCAAGCGCAACAAGCGGCGACCCCGGCTCCGGCTCCGGAACAAGCGGCGACCCCGGCTCCGGCTCCGGAACAAGCGGCGACCCCGGCTCCGGCCCCGGAACAAGCGGCGA
>JAZNJF010000176.1:0-4144 GCA_045577885.1 Thermoguttaceae bacterium
AAGAAGAAGTTCAAGAAGTCGAACTCGACGATTTCGGTTTCTAACCGTTTCAAACGCCGTCGACGTTAACAAACAAACGCGTCGACGGCGTTTATTTGTTAAAACCGGCCTATTTTAAAACGCAAAACGCTCCTTCGCGCCCAATTTTAACGCGCCAGGAGCGTTTTTTTATCGCCGCGATCAATTTTCAAGACTCGCGTTTTCAAGACTTGCGGCGCGTTCAACCTTTTTATTCCAAGAAACCTTTTTCATCCGTCGCGACGACAATCCCGCGCCGCTCCTCTAAAGGAAAACGTCCGTAATCGGGAAAAGCGGTAACGCATTTCATTTCGTCGTCGACGCGTTCCGCGACGACGCGAATCGGGACGCCGAAACGCTCTTCGACGCAAACATAACGTTGCGGCCGTTCGTTCGCGTCGTCCTTAGCGGCTTCTTGCAAAAACCAACGCGAGTTCGAATCGGCGAGAATATCGGAAACTTCGTACATAAACCGTTCTCCCGTCCAGAAATCGGGAATCTGCGTCTTACCAAACTTCGCGGCGTCCGGATTCGCGTGTCCGCCCGTCCAACCGCGAACGGTCGTCGTCGTTTCAGCCGCCGTCTCCGTCCCGCGAACGGTTCTCGTTATCGGTTCTCCGAACAAAATATGCCGCGTTCGTTCCCTGTCGACGCGATTTTCGCCGCGTCGGACGGCGTTCAACTCCAGCTGTTCGCGAACATACTCGAACCGCGCCCGTCGTTCTTCAAAAAAATCGGTCGTCGAAAGAATCGGGTGATACTGTTCGTCGAATAAATTCCAACAAAGCCGTTCGCCCGCGCCCGTCGCGTTATTTTCTTTTTTTTCCGCCATCGTCGCGTCAAACCGTCGCGTTTTACAACGGCTTGTCTCCGCTCCCCCTTGACAACGTTCCAACAAGAAACGACTCTAGGCGCGACGAAACTTCCGCCGCGCCTCTAAGCCGTTACCTAAATCATCTTTTCAACGGCGACGCAAAAACGCTAAGACCGTCAAACTCGTCCGAAACCAACGAGACGGCGCGCCTTGTCGTACGTTTCCTCGGCGATTTGGCGAGCGTAATCGCGCCCGCGGTCGAGCGTTTCGTCGACAATCCCCGACTTCATCGTCTCGGCGAATTTATCTTGCAACTCGGCCAAGAACGCGCAAACAACTTCGGCGACTTCCTTCTTCAAATCGCCGTATCGGGCGCTCTCGAAGTGTTTTTCCGTTTCCGGAATCGTCAATCCTTTGAAAACGGAGTAAATCGTCAGCAAGTTCGAAACGCCGGGCTTGTTCGCTTCGTCGAAGTAAACGCCTTCGCCGGAGTCGGTAACGGCGCTCATAATCTTTTTGCGCGCTTCTTTTTCGGTATCGGTCAAGAAAATCGACGCTTTCGGGTTCTCGCAACTCTTGCTCATCTTCTTTTCCGGCGCTTGAAGGTCGCGAATTTTCGCGCCGACAGTCGGGATGAGCGGTTCCGGAACGACGAACGTTTCGCCGTATTTCGAGTTAAAGCGTTGCGCCAAATTGCGCGCCAACTCGACGTGTTGCTTTTGGTCGGCGCCGGTCGGGACGACGTGCGCGTTGTAAAGCAAAATGTCGGCCGCCATCAAAATCGGGTAAGTGAAAAGCCCGCAACCGATTTCCTTCTTCTTCTTCTCCTGCTCTTCGGACTTCGCCTTAAATTGCGTCATCCGCGACATTTCGCCCATATAAGCGGTGCATTCGAGAATCCAGGAGAGGTTCGCGTGTTGCGGCACTTCCGACTGAATGTAAATATGATTTTCCTCCGGAGAAACGCCGCAAGCGAGGTACATCCCGACGACTTCGCGAATCCGACGATGAAGCAACTCCGGGTCTTGCGGCACGGTGATCGCGTGCATATCCGGCACAAAAAGGAACGTTTCGTAATCGTTTTGATAATTAACGACTTGTTTGATTCCCCCGCAATAATTTCCGATCGTCAACACGCCGCTCGGTTGCAAGCCGGTTAAGAGTCTTTTTTTCATCGTTTTTCCAATTTCGCTTCTTAAATCAATCTCCAAACGTTTCGCGACGACTCGCCAAACGTCGACTTTACTATTATAGCCGCTTTCCGCCGTTTCGCAAGCGGGGGCCTTCGCTTTGCCGACGCCCTTTGCGCTCGCCCATTGGCGTCGTCGGTCGATCGCTCCATTAATAATATTGACAACAGCGTGTAACACATCTCTGTTCGCGGCGCCGCCGTCCGCGTTTCCGCGCCGCCGACCGCGCTTTAATTTCGTCGACGAAAAAAATTTTCTCCCCCGCTGGACGAAGCCGGAAAAATCGGTTAAAATAAGAACGGATAGGTTTGGAAAGCGTCGCCGTACAACGCGTTTTCCCGCTTGCCGAACGTCGCGTTCGCCGCCGTCGTCGAGCCGTAAACGCGCCGTCGTTCGCCCTTAATTTCACGTTTGCTTGAAGACGAAAGGTTTGAAATGGAACTGCACGAGTTGATTCAATCCCTCAAAACCGATGAAGGCGGTAAAATCGTTATGGTCGTTTCGGACGGTATCGGCGGTCTTCCGCTGCAACCGGGCGGGCCGACCGAATTGGAAGCCGCGTCGACGCCGAATCTCGATCAACTCGCCGCCAAGGGCGTTTCCGGCATGTCCCTTCCGATTCTCCCGGGTATCACCCCCGGCAGCGGCCCGGGCCACCTCGGCCTCTTCGGTTACGATCCGCTCGTCTTCCAAATCGGCCGCGGCGTCCTTGAAGCCGCCGGCATCGCGTTCCCGGTCGGCCCGAACGACGTTTGCATCCGTTGCAACTTCTGCACGATCGACGAAAACGGCCTCATCACCGACCGCCGCGCGGGCCGCATTCCGACGGAAGAATCGGTCGAAGTCGTTAAACTCCTTGAAAACGTCAAAATCCCGGGCGTCGAAGTCTTCGTCAAGCCGGTGAAAGAACACCGTTTCGTCGTCGTTTTCCGCGGCGAAGGTCTCGGCGGGAACGTCGCGGACACCGACCCGCAAAAGGTCGGCGCGAAACCGCTCGACCCGGTCGCTAAAGACGCCGAAAGCGAAAAGACCGCCCAAGTCGCGAAGGAATTCTTCAACCAAGCCGTCGAAATCCTCAAAGGCCAACCGAAGGCCAACTGCTTGACGATGCGCGGTTTCGCGAAGAAACCGAGCCTCCCGACCTACAAAGAACTCTACGGTCTCGACGCCGCCGCGATCGCCGTTTATCCGATGTACAAAGGCCTTGCGAGCCTCGTCGGGATGGAACTCGTCGGTTCCCCGGCTTCGCTCCAAGAAGAAGTCGAAGTCCTGAAAGAAAACTGGAACAAATACGACTTCTTCTTCCTCCACTTCAAGTACACCGACAGCCGCGGCGAAGACGGCAACTACGAAGAAAAGCGCAAGATGGTCGAAGAACTCGACAAAGTGATGCCGGAAATCGCGTCGCTCATCGGCCCGAACGACTGCTTGATCGTTACCGGCGACCACAGCACCCCGGCGAAGATGGCCTCGCACTCCTTCCACCCGGTTCCGACGATGATCGTTTCCGACCTCGCCCGCACCGACTCCTGCCAAAAATTCGGCGAAACGGAAGCGAACAACTTCGGCGGTCTCGGCCACTTCCAAGCGATTCACCTGATGCCGCTCGCGATGGCGCACGCCAACCGCTTGGGCAAATTTGGCGCTTGATTTTTGCCATTTAGGAACGTTTTAGAAACGTTCTAGCCTTTAAAAATCGCCGATTTTAACGTTTTTACCGGTTACAGGACGCGTTAAAATCGGCGGTCTTCGGTATTTCTTGACGAACAACCGTTTTAAAACGCCGCTTGTTCGTCGGCCTCCACTTATCGTCTGCGACGCGCCCGCGTCGACTTGCGCAGGAGACGATTAATGTCAAAACGTTCGTTTTTTAACGTTTTTACCGCCTCGACGCTTCTTTTCGGAGTCGCGTTCGGTTGCGGTCGCGCGCCCGAAACGTCGGAAATTCCGCCGGAAATCGCCGCGACGCATTCGGTCGATTATTCGGCGGCGCCGAACGGCGAAGTCGCGCATTTGAAAACCGAAACAGAATACAACGATTTTATTAAAAGCGCTCCCGTCGCCGTCGTTAAATTTGGCGCGCAGTGGTGCCCGCCTTGCCGCGCCTTCGAACCCGATTTAC
>JAZNJF010000177.1:0-3499 GCA_045577885.1 Thermoguttaceae bacterium
AACGGTCGCGGCGGACGGCGCAAACGACATTCGCGTCGCGGCGTCGAGACGGCGTTTGACGTCGCCGACGAGTTCGAGTCGAGCGAGTCGAACGAATTCGACGGCGGCGCGGAACTCGGCGTCGACGGCGGCGATTGGGCGGACGACGCCGAATTCGACGAGTTTTATCGGGGAAGCGTCTTTACGACCGAGCGCTTCGACGCGTCGACGCAAGGCGACCAAACGACGCGAACGACGAGCGTCGCGAACGAACGAGCGATTCTCGTCGGCGTTTACCTGCCCGGTCAAGGGCAAGGGGAGAACCCGCTCGCCGAGCTGGCCGGGTTGGCGGAAGCGGCGAACGTCGAGCCGGTCGGAACGTTGATTCAACGCCGAACGACGCCGGACGTCGCGTACTGCTTGGGGCGCGGAAAACTCGACGAACTCGAAGCGCTTGCGCAAGCGACCGACGCGGAGGTCGTCGTCTTCGACCTCGACTTGGCGCCGGGGCAAACGCGCAACTTGGAAAAGCGGCTGAAAATCAAAACGATCGACCGAACCGAGTTGATTCTCGACATTTTCGCGAGCCGAGCGAAGACGCGCGAAGCTCGCCTTGCGGTCGAATTGGCGCAACTCGAGTACTCGCTCCCGCGGTTGAAGCGGATGTGGACGCACCTCGAGCGGCAAGCGGGGGGCGGCGTCGGGCTCCGCGGCCCGGGCGAAAAGCAGCTCGAAGTCGACAAACGGATCGCGCAAAAGAAAATCGTCGAGCTGAAACGGGAGTTGGAGGAGATTCATTCCCGCAAACAGCGCGAGGTCGAGGCCCGGAGCGAAAGCCGCCGCGTCTGCTTGGTCGGATATACGAACGCCGGAAAAAGCTCGCTCCTGAACGCGGCGACCAATTCGGACGTTTTCGCGCAAAACATGTTGTTCGCGACGCTCGACGCCCGGACGCGGCGCTGGTCGCTCCCCGGTTGGGGCCCGATTTTGTTGAGCGACACCGTCGGGTTCGTCCGCGACCTGCCGCACCACTTGGTCGCGAGTTTCCGGGCGACGCTCGAAGAGGCGACGACGGCGGACTTGCTGATTCACGTCGCGGACGCGAGCGCGCCGGACGTCGTCGACCAAATCGCGGCGGCGAACAAAGTCTTGAAGCGGCTCGGAATCGACGAGAAGGACGCGATTTTGGCGTTGAATAAAGTCGACGCGATCGAGTCGGAGTCGACTCTTTCGGCGTTGATCGACCGTTATCCGACGGCGATCCCGATCAGCGTCAAGGAGGGAATCGGCCTCGACCGCTTGACGGCGGCGGTCAGCGAAGCGTTGAGTCGCGAGTTTTTGGACGTTTACGTCGAGACGTCGATCGCGGACGGGAAAACGCCCGCGACGCTGGCTCGCGACGGCGAAGTGTTGTCGCGGGAATACGACGGCGAACGGGGCCGAACGACGGTGCGCTGCCGTCTCCCGAAACCGGCGCTCGACCGTTTGCGCGCCGTTCCGGACTTGATCGTCCGTTTAAACGCTCGCGACGCGGAGCCGCTTTTCTCGACCGTTCCCGGCGCCGAAATCGGGTTGGAACTCGATTAACGTTGGAAGGCAGGAAGCGGGAAAAGGCGGGAAAAGGCGGCGCGAAGTCGCCGCGTTTTCCGGAGGTGGCGTTTGTCGCCGTCGAACTCGGAAAGCGCGGCGCTTCGACGCCGTTTCCGACGCGAACTTTTGAGAGCGCGTCGCTGTAAATTGCCGACTTTTGATTTTTTGAAAACAGTGTTGGATTTTCAGCGCGCCGCCGTCGACGCGTCGAAAATCGACGAACCGTCCGAGCGTCCGGCGCCGAGAAAACCGCCGCCTTTGATTTCTGGAAAATCAAAACGTTTTTTCGACGCCGAACGCCCGAGCGATTGTTTAGCGCGTCAAAATCAAACGACGAATTGGTCTAAGAAGCGTTTAGCCTTTAAAATCGCTCGGCGCGTGATTTCGTCGTCCTCGCCCTTTTTCGGTTCGAAACGTTTGTCTTCGAACTCGAGCGCGACGGTTCCGGAAAAACCGATTCGATAGAGCGCGTCGAAGTAATCGGCCCAAGGAACGTCGCCTCCGAAGCCAGGCAAAATCGGTTCCATATAATCGAGCGGAGGCGCAAGAATCCCAACGCGCGCCAGTTTTCGACGGTGGACTTTAATATCCTTTGCGTGTGCTGAAAAGATTTTTGTACGGAATTCATAAAGCGGAGCGATAGGATCGACGCTCAACCAGGTAAAATGGCTGATATCTGCACATATACCAAAGTGGTCGCTAGGAATAAGCTGGAAAGCCCGTTCCCAAATCGCCGGAGTCGACATTAAATTGCAACCGTAAGGCATTTCCGTTTCGGTAAATAGCATCGGGCAGTGTTCAACGGCTAATTTGACGTCGTGTCGTTCGGCTTCGGCGACGATCGGTTTGAACACTTTCTCGAGCAGTTGGAAGCTGTCTTCGAGGTTCATATCTTTAACGCGGCCCGTGAAGCAGGTTAACACCGGAATTTTAAGTTTTGCCGACGCTTGGATTACTTTGAGCATCCATTCGGCGTCGGCGGGATTGGCGAGGGGATTGCCGCAGAACAACGAACTAGCCGGCTCGACGCCTTTTTCCTCGGAGTAAGCGAGGATTTTTTCGACTTCCGCGGGCCCGTTTTTTTCGTCGAGGACGTCCAAAACGCGTAATTGCGCGACGTCGGCGTAACGTCGACTCGGCTTTTGCCCTTCTGGCAACGGCGGCCACGCGGCAATTTCGAGCGATTGGAACCCGCATTCGGCGGCGAAGTCGATGCATTGAAAAATGTCCATTTTGTCTAAGATCGGCGTTTGCAACCCTAATTTGAACAATCGTTTGATCGACGTTTCCGTCGGCGCCGAGGTCGGCGAATCCGGCGTTTGGGAGGTTTGAGCGAATTTCTCTTTACACATCTTTCGAGCTCCTCTAAATTGACGTTGAGTAAGAATCGCGCTTGACTTTCAGCGCGGCGGTCGAGTATTTCTTTTAAATCTCTCGGCCTTCATAGGGTAAAGACCGAATTAAAAGCGAAAACGACAAAATTTAGCGAGAAGCGCGCGATAATTTCGATTAAAAATATCTTGGCGGCGCGATTATAGGGGTATTGTCGATTATAAGGGGCGCCGAGAGAGCGCGTTTGTTTCTTGCGGACGAACGGCTTGCTTTATTTTCAACCGAAGAGAACGACGCAAGCCGCGCCGCCGACGGCGACCGTCGCGCCGAGAAGTTTTTTGACGACGCCGCGTTCGCGGAAGAGTCGCCAACCTAAGAGAACGTTGAGCGGCGCCGAGAGCTGGAACAATGCCAACGCGAGTCCGACGTCGAGCCGTTCGAACGCGAAGTTCGTCGAAAGTTGCATCGTTCCGACGCAAGCGGCGGTCGCGGCGAGCTCGAACGCGTCGCGGACGGAGAAGCGGGGAGTCGGCGTTGTTTGGGGGGTTCGCGTTGTCGGGGGGGGCGGCGTCGTTTGGGCGGTTTGCGTTGTCGGGGG
>JAZNJF010000178.1:0-8830 GCA_045577885.1 Thermoguttaceae bacterium
GATAAAGACGATGCAAGGGGACGATGACACGGCCGGCTCGAACAAATCGCGAACCCGCGCCGCCCCGACGCCCGCGTAAAGCTCGACAAAATCGGAGCCGGAGAGGCTGAAAAACGGAACGCCCGCCTCCCCCGCGACCGCCTTCGCGAGGAGCGTTTTCCCGGTGCCCGGCGGCCCGACGAGAAGCGCCCCCTTCGGAATGCGCCCGCCGAGCGCTTGAAATTTTTCCGGCGTCCGCAAAAACTCGACGAACTCGCGCAACTCCTCGACCGCTTCGTCGACGCCCGCGACGTCGTCGAAAGTAACGTCGACGTCTTCCGGAGCGACCAAAACGCCCCGATTGCGTCCAAACGCGCCGACGCCCGCCCCCATGCGCCGCAAAAAATAAATAAAAAAGCCGATCAAAACGAGCGTCATAAGGAGCGACGCGCCGTGATTTTGCATAAAACCGGGGGAGCCTTCCGCCGCAAAATCGGTATAACCAGATTTTCTTAACAACTCAAAGAAGTAATCCGCGTCGACGGCGAGCCCTTGTCGCCCGGAATAAAAATCGACCTTTTTCCTCGATTTTTCCGTTTCCTTCTCGTCGGCGCTTTCGAGCACTTCTCGCGTCGCGGTTCCGGAAATCTCGTACGGCCCGACGCGAAGGTCGGCAAGTTCGGAATATCTAACTTTCTTTCTTTTCTTCCCCTCCCCTTCCTCGAGGACGATCGACGGTCCGTTCGGAGCGGCGGTTTGCGGCGACTTTTCCGATTTTACCGCCACCGCCGTCTCGTTCGCGCCTTCTTTTTCCGATTGTTTCCCCGACTTTACCGCTTTTTCCGCTTTCTCCGGTTTTTCAGTTTCCGCAATTCGCGAAGAATCGACGCTTTCAGCGGTTTGGGCGACGTTGGCGCTTTGAGAGCTTTGCGCGACGTCGGCGCTTTCGGCGTTTTGCGGAGCCCCCGCCTCAATCAATTCGATCAACTTCCCCAGCGGAATCTCGCGACGCGGCGGCTGATAAATCGCGTTCCAAAGGAAAATTAGAGAAAATACAACGATTAAAACGACCCAAAACGAAGCGCCGCCGTCGTCGGTCGAGCGCGAGAGGCCCCCGCGCCGTCCTAACGGCCCGAAATCGCGCTTGCGCTCTTTCTCGCGTTCGCGGTCAAAACGTTCGTTTTCGTCGGACGTTCGAGAAGCGTCTTCGGAAACGCGACGCGCGACGACGTTCGCCCCCTCGTCCGCCGCGATTGGGAAACGCTCTTTTTCGTCGGACGCGGCGGCTTTCGGACCTTGGGAATGATTCGTGCTCATTATTCGTCTTTTCGTTTTATAACGGTTGTGTCGACGCCGTCGCGGCGCCCGCTCGGACGACGTCCCGCGACGCGTCCCGCTCCTTAATAATAATATGTCAATTTAGATTAATAAAGGCGTCGCGACGCTAAAATAGAAAAAAAGGCGAAAAAAATCGGTCGTTCGCTTCGACGGCGTCGCCGTTTTGCCCCAAAGCGACCGTCAAAAAAAACGCTTTCGTCGACGCGCGCTCTCAATCCCGCCCGGCTTTAAGCCTCGCAAAAAGCCGGAAAGTCCGTTAAAAATAAAAAAAATCGACAAAAATGGAGAAAAAAAGCAAATGTCGCCGTCGGGGGGCTGTTCGTTTCGCAAAAATCCGCTATAATCGCGAGTGTTTGAGTACGGAATCGATACGCTTTTCCTCCGTTCCCCCTCCGGCGCCGGTCGGGTCGCGAAGGCGCAAGCGCGAACGCCGTCGACTAAACGTCCGATTTCACCGCCGCGTTTCTCTCCGCTTCGTCCGCGAACGCCGACGACAAAGGTTTCGAAACGCGACGGCGGCGGAACGGAAGTCTGTTTCAAAATTTAGTTTTCGCACACTTTCCCTCGTCGCTTTTCTACGTCGCGCTTAGCGACGGCGAAACCTCGCGGGACGTCGAACCCACCTTAGGAAAGGCCAAAATAATGAGCTTTGACTTGACTCAATACGGCATTACCGTCTCCAAAGTTTTCCGCAACGCTTCCCCGGCTCAACTCTACGAAGACGCTCTCAAATATGAAAGCGCGGCGATTAGCTCGGCGGGCGCTTTGATGAACCTCTCCGGCAAGAAAACGGGCCGCTCCCCCAAGGCCAAGCGCGTCGTTCGCAACCCGGAAAGCGAAAACGACATTTGGTGGGGTTCCGTCAACATTGAAATGCCGGACGCCGCGTTCCTGCAAAACCGCAGCCGCGCGATCGACTACCTGAACACCCGCGACCACCTCTACGTCGTCGACGCGTTCGGCGGTTGGGACAAAGAAAACCGCATTAAGGTCCGCATCATTTGCGCTCGCGCTTATCACGCGCTCTTCATGCACAACATGCTCATCCGTCCGACCGAAGAAGAACTCGCCAACTTCGGCGAACCGGACTTCGTCGTCTTCAACGCCGGTCAATTCAAAGCCGACCCGACGACCGAATCCCTCACGACCCCGACGAGCGTCGACCTCTCCTTCGAACGTCGCGAATTCGTCATTCTCGGCACCGAATACGCCGGCGAAATGAAGAAGGGCGTCTTCACGATCATGAACTACCTCATGCCGAAAAAAGGCTTCCTCTCGATGCACTGCTCGGCGAACGAAGGTAAAGACGGCGACGTCTGCTTGTTCTTCGGCCTCTCCGGCACGGGCAAAACGACCCTTTCGACCGAACCGAACCGCAAGCTCATCGGCGACGACGAACACTATTGGACGAACGAAGGCGTCGTCAACATCGAAGGCGGTTGCTACGCGAAGTGCATCAACCTGAAAGCCGAAAGCGAACCGGAAATCTACAACGCCATCAAATTCGGCACGGTTCTCGAAAACGTCGTTTACGATGAAAAATCGCACGAAGTCGACTTCGCGTCCGACGCCATCACGGAAAACACCCGCGCGTCGTACCCGATCAACTACATCGAAAACATTAAAGAACCCTGCCAAGGCGGCCATCCGAAGAACATCGTCTTCCTCACCTGCGACGCCTTCGGCGTTCTCCCGCCGGTCAGCCGTCTGACCCCGGAACAAGCCGGTTACTACTTCATCAGCGGTTACACCGCTAAAGTCGCCGGGACCGAAGTCGGCGTTACCGAACCGCAACCGACCTTCTCCGCCTGCTTCGGCGAAGCCTTCCTCGTTTGGCACCCGATGAAATACGCCGAACTCCTCGCCGAAAATATGAACAAATACGGCTCCAAAGTTTGGCTCGTCAACACCGGTTGGGCCGGCGGTTCGGCCGCGAGCGGCGCGAAACGTATGTCGATCAAATTCACCCGCGCCATCGTCGACGCGATCCACAGCGGCGAACTCGAAAAAGCCGAATTCGTTACCGACGAAATCTTCGGTTTGGCCGTTCCGACGACCTGCCCGAACGTCCCGAGCGAAGTCCTCGTTCCGGAAAGCAGCTGGGCCGACAAAGCCGCGTACAAAGAAACCGCGACCAACCTCGCCGCCGCGTTCCACAAGAACTTCGCGAAATTCGCCGACCAAGCGACTCCGGAAGTTTGCGCCGCCGGTCCGAAAGCGGGCAAATGAGTTTGACTCGATAATCGCTTAATCGCGCTCGATTAGACGCCGTTTAGCCGAGCGCGCGGCGATTCCGGCTTAACGTTTTTCGTTTCATTGGACGTTTAAACGTTAAAGTCGACAAGAGCGGAGCCGTTTCGACGGTTTTCGTTTTCCCCGAAGCGCGTTTTCTTGATCGCTAGCAAACGAGAAAACGCGTCGACGGTTTTTTACGCCCCGAAACGTTGTTTTTACGCTGTTAACGTCGTTAAAAACGTTAAACTCGTTAAACGACGTTCGGAGCTTTTTCCATTTCTTGCGTTTGCGCGACCCGCGCGACCGGCTTCGATTCCGTTCGCTTTTTCCGGTCGTTCGAGTCTTACAAACGCGGCGTTTCTTCGCCGTTTTCGTTTTGCCGGTTTCTCCGGTTCGTTCCGTTAAGCCGGTTATTTTTCGCTATTATCGTCATATTCCGCAAAGGGCGCCGCAATGCCGCGATTCATTACCGAAAATTTCCTCCTGCAAACGAAAAGCGCCGAACGGTTATACCGCGAGTACGCCGCCGATACGCCGATCGTCGACTACCACTGCCACCTTTCGCCGCGCGAAATCGCCGACGACCGCCGTTTCGAGAACATGACGCAAATTTGGCTCGGCGGCGACCATTACAAATGGCGAGCGTTGCGAGCGGCGGGCGTCGACGAGCGTTTCGTTACCGGCGACGCGTCCGATTGGGAAAAGTTTGCGCGTTGGGCGGAAGTTTCGCCTAAAACCGTTCGTAATCCGCTCTTCCACTGGACGATGTTGGAGCTGAACCGTCCGTTCGGAATTAACGACCGTTACTTCAACGCCGAAACCGCGCCGGAAATTTGGGAAACCTGCAACGCCCTTCTTGCGAAACCGGAGTTCTCGGCGCGCGGGATTATGCGGCAAATGAACGTCGAACTCGTCTGCACGACCGACGATCCGGTCGACGACCTCGCCGATCACCGCCGAATCGCCGAAGATAACGCCGCCGGTCGCTTCCCGATTCGCGTTCTCCCGACGTTCCGGCCCGACAAAGCGTTCCCGAGAAACTGCGCGACCGCGGAAAGCGTTTCCGATTATAACGATTATTTGCGCCGTCTCGAAGAAGCGTCCGGCGTCGCGATTCGTTCGTTCGCCGGTTTGCGCGACGCGTTCGCCGCTCGCCACGCCTATTTCGACGCCGCCGGTTGTCGCCTCTCCGACTGCGGTTTCGAGCTGTTCGAATGGTCGGCGCCGGTTTCGGAGGGCGACTTAGAAAGCGCGTTCGCGAAAATTTTGCACGGCTTCCCGGTTTCGCCGGAAGAGTCGCTCGCGCTGTCGTCGGTTCTCCTCTCCGACTTGGGCCGCCTCGACGCCGAAAAGAACTGGGCGTCGCAGCTGCACATCGGCGCGATGCGGAACAACTCGACGCGAATCTTCAAGCGGCTCGGCCCCGACGCCGGGTGCGACTCGATGGCGGACGGCGCTTACGGTCGCGCGCTTTCCCGCTACCTCGACGACCTCGACCGCGACGGAAACCTCCCGAAAACGATCGTTTACAACCTCAATCCGGACTCGAATTACCTCCTCGCGTCGCTGATCGCCAACTTCAACGACGGTTCGTTCCCGGGCAAAATGCAGTACGGCGCCGGCTGGTGGTTCCTCGACCAAAAGAACGGAATGGAAGAACAGCTCGAAACGCTGTCGAATATGGGCCTGCTCTCCCTTTTCGTCGGTATGCTGACCGACAGCCGCTCGTTCCTGTCGTATACGCGGCACGAGTACTTCCGCCGCATCCTCTGCAACCTCCTCGGCGGCGAGATGGAAGCGGGTCTCCTCCCGAACGATTTCGACTGGATCGGCGGAATCGTCCGCGATATTTGCTACAACAACGCCGTCCGTTACTTCCAATTCTAACGGTCGCAACGTTTTTACGCGCCAATCGACGCGTCGCCGTCGTTTGGCGCGTTCCTTATTTCAATTCTTCCGACGACTCAACCTCCCCAACCTCTTCTATTAAAAGAGTTAGGTCGCGTTCACCAATCTTTTGTCGAAAAATTCGCCCAAAATTCTCCCCAAAAAGCGAAAAGCCGACCTTTTTCCCCTCTTATACGCCGAAAGGGGCAAAGATTTCCGCTTCCCCCAACCCAGATTAACGCTCGCCGATGTTATTCGGCCCTCTCTATATTAACCTAAAAAGGAATTAACAATGAACAATAATAACAATATTCAAAATGCTTCCGCCGGTTTTCGCAACTTTATTGGCGCGTTTATCGGAATAATAGTCGTTATCGGTCTGATAAATCTCGCGACGTCCGACGACGCCCCGGAGCCGCGCCCGGTTAATTATCCGAGCGCCCTTCCCCCCGGCGGCGGACTCAGGCCGCCAATTTACAACCCTCCGTCGGACGAATCGGTCGAATCCGAGCCCGAACCACGTTATGTAAAGCGTCGTATTTGTTTCGGTTACTGCGGCCAGCGCCGCATCTGCAAAGGCGACGGACACTACAACGGCGATGAATGGGGGTACAAATGGGAGCCCAGCTCGGCAATGAACGTATGCGATTACTGCAACGGAACCGGAAAATGTCCGACTTGCAACGGCACGTCTTACGTAACCTACTAATCGCCGACGCCGCCCCTATTTTCCCCTTTGACCGTCGACGTTTACAAGTCGAGCTCTACCGCGTCGAAGTTCTTGTAGCTGAATTCGGCGCGTTTTTTATCGGTTCAAAAAAACTTCAAAAAAATTTTATCAAAACGCGTTAAAATTTTACGCCGCGACGTTCTTATACAACGTAAGGGCTCTCGCTTCCCCGTTTCACCTATGGCAATAAAAAAAACGATGAAAAAACTCCGTTATCTTCCTCTGCTCGTTTGCGCTTTCATTGCGTTTTCCGGTTGCAAACAAGAATACCGCGAAAGTTTGCCAGAAAACGGTTTCCTTGTCGGCAATTCAACGCCCGAGCAAACCGAACAACCCGAACTCTCGCAAGGCGACGATTCCCCAGTCAAAGCTCCGCCCGTTCGGTGCGCCAACAATTTCTGCGACGGCGGCAAATGCGCCGTATGTCAAGGCCAAGGCAAAGACAATTGCGGTTCGTTTTGTACGACTTGCGACGGTTTCGGCATTTGCGATTGGTGCGAAGGCGCCGGCCAATACCCGCCCGGTTTTGATATTAACGCCGTTCTAGGCGCCGACCATAGGACTCCATCTTACAAAAAGGGGCGTTGCGCCGTCTGTAACGGCGTCGGGCGCTTGTGCCCGACGTGTCGCAACACTCGTTTGTCGTTCGTCGCCCCGACGCCTTACGGGATTCAAGAAATTTCGTGCGATTGCAGATACGCCGTCCCGTGTTCCAATTGCGCCGGTAGCGGTCAACGGCTCGTCCAAGACATGGGCGTCAAAAAAGGCGACTCGCAGTCGGCTCCGCCTGTTGACGACGAACCGGTAATCGTCGACGTTTACCCGCCCGTCCGGACTCAGCCGTTTCCGCAATCGCCGCTCGGTTCTTACGGTCCCAACCTCGCCCGCCCCGTTAACACGACCTCGTTTTCGCAACCGACGTTAGGTTCTCCCCCTTCCGGCAACACGGCGCCGCCCCGCTCGCCCCGAATCTGCGGCGGTTGCTCCGGCAGCGGTCAATGTCGAGTCTGCAACGGCGACGGCGACGCAAGCGAATGGTCGTACTCCTATGGTCCGAACCCTTGTTCCGCTTGCAACGCGACCGGACGCTGCCCCATCTGCGGCGGCGTCGGAACGCGCTAAATCTTAAATCCCGTTTTACCGCCGTCGCGCGCCAAGACGGCGGCTTTTTCCGTCTTATCGCTAAATAAGTAGCGATAAAGTTTTAGCGATTAAAGCCGAAAAAAAATTTCATCGCTCCCCCTTGTAAAAAATAAAATCGGGAGCATAATAAAGGGCAATAAAGTTTAGTGAAAAAAGAACCGCTTCCGCGCTTGCCCGCAACGCGCCGAGGCGGATTAGACGCGTCCCACGCTCAATATGGAAGGATTGTCCAATGGCCGTCAATTACAACGAAGAATCGCTCAAGAAACACGCCGAATGGCGCGGTAAAATCGAAACGAAAGTTCGCGTTCCGGTCGGCAGTCGCGAAGAACTTTCGCTCGCCTACACGCCGGGCGTCGCCGAGCCGTGCCGCAAAATTAGCGAAAACGTCGACCTCTCCTTCGAATTGACTCGTCGTTGGAACACCGTTCTGGTCATCACCGACGGCACCGCCGTTTTGGGACTCGGCGACATCGGGCCGGAAGCCGGGATGCCGGTGATGGAAGGCAAATGCGCGCTCTTCAAGGCGTTCGCCGACGTCGACGCGTTCCCGCTCTGCATCCGTTCCAAAGACACGGAAGAGATCATCAAAACGATCAAACTCCTTGCCGGCAGCTTCGGCGGCGTCAACCTCGAAGACATTTCCGCGCCGCGTTGCTTCGAAATTGAACAACGCCTGAAGAAAGAACTCGACATTCCGGTCTTCCACGACGACCAACACGGCACCGCGATCGTCTCCGCCGCCGCGCTCCTGAACGCTCTCCGCGTTACCGGCAAGAAAATGGAAGACGTCAAAGTCGCGATGAACGGCGCGGGCGCCGCGGGTATCGCGATCGCGAAATTCCTCGTCGCGTTTGGCGTTAAAGACGTGATCATCTGCGACTCGAAGGGGATCATCTGCAAGGGCGACCCGCGCTTGAACGCTTCGAAGCAAGAAATCGCGGAAATGACGAACAAAGAACGCGTTACCGGCGGTCTCGCGGAAGCGATGAAGGGCGCGGACGTCTTCGTCGGCGTTTCGGCGCCGAACTGCGTTACCCAAGAGATGGTCAAGTCGATGAACGCCGACCCGATTGTCTTCACTTGCGCGAACCCGATTCCGGAAATTCACCCGGACGACGCGAAAGCCGCGGGCGCCGCCGTCGTCGGCACCGGTTCGTCGCAATACAACAACCAAATCAACAACGTTCTCGTCTTCCCGGGTCTCTTCCGCGGCGCGTTGGACGTCCGCGCGACCGATATTTCGATGGGGATGATGATGGCGGCGTCTCGCGCTATCGCTAGCGTCGTTTCGGACGAAGAGCTTTCGAAGGATTACATCCTGCCGTACGCTTGGGACAAACGCGCTCACGACGCCGTCGCGAAAGCGGTCGCCGAAGAAGCTCGCAAAGAAGGTCTCGCGAAACTTTAATCCAAGCGCTTCCTTGACTTAACGTTCGTCGTTTTGCGTTTTTGACGCGTCGCGGCGAACTTAAGTTGAAACGCAAAAACCGCCAAGTCGGAGGCCAAGCGGTCTTA
>JAZNJF010000179.1:0-8356 GCA_045577885.1 Thermoguttaceae bacterium
CCAGCCCGGAAGTTGCGTCGTCAGCGCCGCGACAATGCGGAACAAACCGGCGAGAATGAAAAATCCGGCCAACAGGAACGTCAGCGTGATCGCGTTCAAAATCGGCGCGTCGAGGAGCATAAAGCCGACGACGAGATACAAGATTCCGAGCGCGAAGTGGAGGAAGAACCCGTTCCAACGTCCGGCGTAAAGGGAGTTAACGATTTGCGTCGCGCCGCCGATCATCAACAAAACGCCGATAATCGAAACGGTCAACGTCGTCGCGATCAAGGTGGAGCCCATCGCGAGCAAACCGAGAATCATCAACCCGATCCCCAGCATTAAGAAGGGTTTCCAGCTGTGCGACATGCGTTTCAGCTCCGGCGTCGTCAGGAAGTTGCAAAAGCCCGGGAGGCCGGTCGCGGCGTTCCAAGGGCAGCTCGGGCGCGCTTCTTCGAAGTTGGAGTTTTGGGAGCGATCGCCCCGTTCGTTGTTGTCTTTCGCCATTTCTAATCTCCTTTAATTGTTGAGGTTAAATCGCGAAACGTCGCGCCGGTTTCAATGTGAAAACGACCGGCGACGGCGCGTCGCAGAAAGTTTCGTCGACGCAACGTCGACTGGCGGCGCGACGCAAACGCTTATTGGGCGGTTGTTTCGCGTTGAATCTTTTGAATCGCCGGCGGCGTCCAAGCGCCGTTTAGGGCTTTTTCGGTCGGGCGATAAACGCGCATCGCGAGGACGAAGGGGCCGCGCGGGGCCGGAATCCAGTTGATCGTATCTCCTTGCGGTTTATCGTGTTGGATTAAAATTTCGACGGAACCGTCGGGATTGCGTTTTAACGGTTCGTCGCTTCGAACGCCGTATTTGCCGCATTCGTTGCGAACAAGATAACCGTCGGCGTCGTAAAGGGTTAGCGACCAAAGGAAGTCGGTCGGCGGTTCGTCGTTCGGCGAAAAGCGGAGGATATACGACGCGGCGCCGTCGAGCGGTTCTCCGGACGCGTCGAGGAACGCAAAGGGGTAAACAACGTTCTTTTCGACGTTTACGCCGAACGCGACGCTTGCCGCGCCCGCTCGGAAAAGGTAATCGTCGCCGTAATCGCCGAGGTTTTTGAAAACGATCCAGTTGGTCGGCGAGGCGTTGCGCCAAATTTCCGATTGCGCCGCGATCTCGATTTTTTTGCGCGAAATCGCAAAAGCGCCTTGACTCAATTTGCGCAAATTCGCGTCAAATTTCGCCGATTTGCCCGGTTCTATCCCGAGCGTTTGCAACGCGTTCGCGATTTTTGCGTTCGCGTCGGTCGGCGGGTTGGTTTTTAGGAGTTCGACAAAGGTCGACCAATATTTTTCCGGCGACATGCGGGCGACGCGGTCGACCGGGCCTTCGAACCAAGGACGGGTCGGGCGGGGCGTTTCGACGAGGCGTTCGAATTGGCGCAGGTCGCGGCGCGCGTCTTGGCGCAGCGCTTCGTCGAACCGGCTCCAAAAATGTTCGTCGTTTTCTAACCGTCGGCGAAACCAACGTTTAACGCCGTCGTAAGTCGCGTCGAAGGATTGCGCCGCCTCGCGTTCCCGTTTCTCGGCTTCGCGCCAAAATTGGGTGACGTCGCGTCGCTCTTCGTTGCGTTCGCGTTCGTAATTTCGTTCGCCCGCTTCGAAGGCGGCGTCCGCGCGTTCTTTCAGAGGCGTTTTTTCGGAGGTTGCGTTTGTCGCGTCGTCGTCGGGCGAGACGTTTTCGTTTTGCGACTTGGCGTCGTTTTTGGCGTCCGTTCGAGCGTCGTCGTTTTGAGGAACGGAAACGGCGTCTTTTTCGGAAACGCTTGTCGTATCGGCGCTTGCGTCGGCTTCTTGCGTCGCTTTTTTGGCGTCGGCTTCGTCGGACGACGCGGCGTTGGGCGTCGCGTCGGCGGCGGGGGCGGCTACTTGCGACTCTTTGTCGTCGGAACGCTCGGCGTACGGGGCGGCGTTTTGCGCGACATAAAGTCGTTTTAGGCGTTCGAACGCGTCGGTTTGAGGCGGCGTAAGGTCTTGATTGAGCTTAGTTTCCTGTTCGTCGGCAGCGGGGGGCGCGTCGGCGTCGTTCGCGGATTGCGAGCGCGTCGGCGGTTCGGTTTGGCTTGCGGATTTATCGGCGTCGCTTGGCGTCGCGTTTCGGGCGGCGGTCGTTTTTTCTTCTTTTAATTCCGACGTAAACGTTGAAGCCGCGACGGTTGCGAAGTCGTAAAGAGTTTGAACGACCGGACGGGTTCCGAAAGCTCCGGAGCGCGTCGAGTTCTTAACGAAAACCCGCGCGACAACGAGTGCAAGGGAACTCGGCGATTCGACGACGCGAATTTCCGCCGGAAGGCGCGTCGGTTTCGGCGAATTCGGGCCGACTAACGCAAGAGCGCGAACCGACCGACCGGCGATTTGGAACGTCGGGAGTTCCGCAAGGCTTTTTTCGTCGAACGAAGCGACGACGTTCGACCAAGCGTCGACGATTTCAAGCGAAAACGGCGCGTTTGTATTTGTCGGAGCGACAACGATTTGCGGTTCGCGAGCGAGGTCGAGCCAAGCGGTCGCGAAGATCGAATCGACGTTCGGGAATTCCGTCGCGCGATAACGAGCGTCCGGGAGTCGCGGGAAGTAAAACGTTTCGTTCGCCGTCGACAAAAAGAAGCGCGACGTGGTTTCGCGTTTGATTTCGTTCGACAAAACGAGCGGGTAAGCGTAAGCGTAAAGGTCGACGAGCGCTTCAAATTTTCGCGCGTCTTCGGCGGAAATATGGACCGGGCGATCGGCGCTAAAGGTCGGCGCGACAAACTCTTGGATTTCGATTTTTTCGACGACGGCGTTCGGCGCGTTCGGCGTTTGCGTTTCGGCTGCGGCGTCGGCGGTCTCGGTCGCCGTCGTTTGAGCGTTCGAAGCGGGCGGCGCGTCGGCGAAAGTTAAAGCGGCGGGCGCGCCGAACGAGCCGACGACGGCGAGCGCGGAAGCGACGAGCGCGGTCGAACGCGTTGAACGACGCAATGTCGTTTGACGGAGCATAACTGGTTCTCCTGAAATTAAGGTTGGGCGATTCCTTGTCGACGCGTCGTTAACGCGGGACGAGCGGCGACGGAATTCGCGAAAATTTAAAACGAACGATTGATTTTTTTGAAAACTGTTTTGACTGTTTTTTATTCAAAGGGGACGCGTTTCCGGCGTCGAGGCGTTGCGAAAACGGTTATTCGAACTCGCTTTGAGTCGTCGGCGCCTGCGATCGAGGAAGATCGCTAAACATCGATTTTTCAAGAAGTTCAAACGTTTGGGGGGCAAGCGAACGCGCCGTCGCCGGACCGACGTTGGGCAAGGGCGCGTTCTCGACGGTTCGCGACGTCGACTCCCAATTGAAGCCGCCGCCCGGACGCGGAGTAAAATATTCGACCGAGGTCGCGGCGCGTCCGTCGACGAGTAAAATTCGCGTCGCGACGCGCCAACTTTCGCCTTCGCGCTGCCAAAGTCCGGTTCCGTAACTTCCGTCGCGGCAAAAGATAGACGATTGGAAAAGTCCGGCGACCGGATTCCAACCGATAACGCGCAACGCCGCGAATTTGGCCGTCGGCGACGAAACGTCGTTTTTTTGCGCAAGGGACGAAGAGTCGGTCGGCGCGGCGGCCGGACGAACGAAGTCGCGGCAAAGGAGGTAGGAACCTCCCGGCGCCCAATCGATTTTTGTTTGAAAAACGAAACCGGCGCTTTCGAGTTCCCAACACCCGACGGCCCAAGCGAGGGCTTCGAGTTGGTCGCGCGCCGCGTTCGGAACGGCGTCGGCGGCGTCGCCCGAAAAAAACGGGGGAAGCGGCGTCGCCGTCCGATTTTCGATAAAAGGAGACGGATTATTGGGCGCGGGATCGCCGTAAATGCCGGAACTAAAACGCGTCGCGTCGATTTCCGCTTGACGATTTAACCGCAAGGGCGAGGAAATGTCGCCGGGCGTTTGCGCCCAACCGGACGACGTCGAGAGGCAGTAAGGGGAAAGGAAAAGCCCAAACGCGAGCGCGCCGACGCAGGGCGAGCGAAAAAGAGGGAGCGCGTTTGATTTTTTGCCGGCGTCTCGTTTATTGCTTTTAGGAACGGAGACAAAAATATCAAAGGCGTCGCGTTGAGCGGAGCAAACGGACGCGCGAGAGGAATCGGGCGAAAGGGGAAGAAGAACGGACGAACGATCGGGGGCGGGCTTGTGGGCCATCGGCGATTTAGGGCGGTTGAGCGTCGCGGCGCGACGCGGCGTTTGGGACGGCGCGTCGATCGGAAAAGATCGAAACATTTCGCTAATTGCAAATAAAAATTAGCGAAATTGCGCCGATTGGGGGAAATAATCGGTTTGAGTGTAATATAAAAGATAAGAAAGGCGCGCGGGAGAGAATGAAGATTTTTCGTCGCGTCAACGTCGATAAAATTTGAAAAAAAAGCCTGTTTTGCCATTTTGAAGGAGAAAAGACGAACGTCGGCGCCGATAATTTATCCAAAAAGAAACGAACGCGTTTGTTGGCGGTTTTAAAGCGCCGGTTTCAATGGACGACGCGCGGGAAAGACGGCGTTTTTAACGTCGTCTTTCTTGGGGTTGGGGCGAAATAGCCGGTTTAACGAAAGTAAGGACGCGCAAGATAAGGGGATTGGGTAATGTGCGGTGTTTGCGGCGCGATTTGGACTTCGGCGAAAAAGGCCGTCGAACCGACGGTTTTGGATCGGGCGACCGACGCGATGCAACGTCGCGGTCCGGACGCTCGCGGCGTCGTTCGGATTCCGCTTGAACCGGGGATTTCGGTTGAAGAAAAGGGCGTTGCGTTCGGGCATCGGCGGTTGGCGATTATCGACCTCTCCGACGCCGGACGGCAACCCTTCGCGAACGACGATCGTTCGATTTGGCTAACTTTTAACGGCGAAATTTACAATTACATTGAAATTCGCAACGAATTAAAGCGTCGCGGACGGATTTTCCGCACCGAAACCGACGTCGAAGTTCTTTTGCGCGCTTACGAGGAGTTCGGCGTCGACTGCTTGCCGAAGCTGAACGGAATGTTTGCGTTTGCGATTTGGGATTCGCGGAAAAAACGGTTGTTGATCGCTCGCGATAGAATCGGCAAAAAACCCCTATTTTACCGCGTTGAGTCGGATCGGCTCCTTTTTGCGAGCGAGTTGAAGGCGCTGACGCTTTTTCCGGACGTTCCGAAAGAGCTCGATTTGACCGCGCTTCGACAATATTTGACTTATCAATACGTTCCTTACCCTCGGACTATTTACCGCGGAATCGCCAAATTACCGCCGGCGTCGTTTTTGATTTGGCAAGAAGGGAAAGATTTAACGGTCGAGCGGTATTGGAAAGCGGAAGACGTCGCCAATTTTGACGAAAAACGGAAATATTCGTCCGGCGCCGTCGAGCGAGCGTTGAAATGCGGAGCGTTGGGGGCGGCGCGCTTCGGGGCGGAAAACGGTTGGTTTGGACAAGACGGGGAAGACGGGAAAAGCGCGTTAAGGAAAACGACGGCGGATTTTGTCGAAGATAACGATTTTACCGAGCGTTCCTTTGACGAAACGACGCGCGAATTAAGACGACGACTCGAAGACGCGACGCGATTGCGGATGCGGAGCGACGCGCCGTTCGGAGCGTTTTTGTCGGGCGGCGTCGACTCGACCGTTATCGTCGGATTGATGAAACAGTTTTCCGAGAAAAAAATTCGGACGTTTTCGATCGGATTCGCGCAGAAGGAATACGACGAAACGCCTTTTGCGAGGCGGACGGCGGCGCTGTTCGGGACGGAACATACCGAGTTTTTTGTCGAACCAAACGCCGAAACGATTTTGCCCTCCCTCGTTCGCGAATACGGGGAACCGTTCGCCGACAGCTCCGCGATTCCGACTTGGTATCTTTGCGAAACGACGCGCCGGGAAGCGACCGTCGCGCTTGGCGGGGACGGCGGCGACGAGCTGTTTTGCGGATACGATCGATACAAAGCCGTCGGCTTGTCGTTATTAATTAATAAAGCGCCGAAACCGTTGCGGCGATTTTTGGCCGGGCCGCTTCGAGGAGCGATCCCAAATTCCGTTCGGCAACGGTCGCCTTTGCGTCGAGCGCGGCGGTTCTTGGAAACCGTCGGGATGGACGCGTTGGAACAATATTTGCAATGGATCGCAATATTCAATCGCGAACGTTTGCACTCGCTGTTAAGCGAAGAGTATTGGGCGGAATGCGCAAAAGAAGCGGAGTTTAGCGGCGGTTTGAACGGCGGTATGCGGCTCGACGGAACGCGACCGAGCGCCGACGAACTCGATTGCGTCGATTTTTTGCAAGACGCGTTTCAAAAGTTTCGACGGCGCGACTTGACGAGCGCGATTTCGTTCGTCGATTTGACGACGTATATGCCGGGCGACCTAACGACGAAGGTCGACGTCGCGTCGATGCGGAGTTCGTTGGAGGTTCGCGCCCCGATGCTCGACCCGAACGTCGTCGAGTTGGCGTTGCAGATTCCGTTAAAATACAAACTTTGGGGAAAGAAGGGGAAATACGTCCTTCGCGAAGCCTGTCGCGACCTCTTGCCGGCGGAAATCGACGCGCGCCCGAAGACCGGATTTGGCGTTCCGCTCGACGCTTGGTTCCGCGGACCGCTGAACAAAACGTTGAAAGACGCGCTGTTGAGCGAGTCGACGAACGCGGCGCCGTTTTTCGATAAGAAATTTGTCGAACGGTTGATTAAAGAACACGAGAATAGAGAGTTCGATCATGCGGCGCGACTTTGGGCGCTTCTCGTCTACCGGACTTGGGAAGAAGAGGTGAAAAATTGTTAATATCGTTAAAACGGGAGTGAAAATAGGGGAAAAACAAAGAAAAAAGGGATTAGGAGGAAAGGGCGAGAAGAGTAACGGGCAAGATAAAACGATTAACGTCGATTGCGCGACGCAAAATAGAGCGGCTTTAACGGTCGCGCCTTTTTAATCGAATTTTCTAAAAAGGCGAAAGTTTTTGGGGACGACGCGACGATAGTAACGAAGTAGGCGTTTTGCGGCAAACGGAACGGCGAAACGGGGGCGGGCGGCGTCAAAAAAGACGGCGACGCGACCGAATCGCGGAAAACGCCTTGTCGGTCGAAGGAACGATCGAAACGAACGCTAAGGAAGGCGGTAAAATGGAATATCGAGAAAATCGGGACGCGCGCAGACCCTTCTTATCGACGCCCGATTCGCGGGTTTATTTTCCGGCGGCGGCGATCGAAGAAGCGAGACGCTCGACGGCGCGTTGTTTGCGTCGGAACGAGGGCGTCGCGCTCGTCGTCGGCGCGACCGGAACGGGAAAGACGTTGTTGACGCGCGTCCTTGCCGCCGAGTTTGAAGCGGAAAGTTTGGTCGCCGTCGTTTCGCCGACGCGTCGAATCGACGCTAAGTCTTTTTGGCAGCAGTTCTTATTTGGGTTGCGTCAAACGTTTTGCGGTTGCGACGAAACGGAATTGCGGCTGATGGCGCTCGATTATCTCGAACGTTCGCAGCGCCGACGTTGCATTTTGTTGATCGACGACGCGCAAAATTTGCCGTTCCGCGTCTTCGACGAATTGCGTTCTTTTGTCGATCAAGGCGCCGCCGCGTCTTCGCAGATTTGCGTCGCGTTATTCGGAACTTCCGTGTTGGAGGAACGGTTGAACTTGCCGCCGTTGTATCCGTTCCAGCAACGAATCGTTTCGCGTTCTTATCTCGACGCTTTTGAAAGCGCCGAAATTGCGGATTATATCGACTGCGAGGCGCGTCGCGTTGGCGGGAAATTCATTTTTTCGGCCGACGCCAAGCGAAAAGTCGCCGATCTTTGCAAAGGATCGCCGCGCGTCGCGAATCAGTTGTGCGACCGCGCGCTCTTTTTGACTGCGCAAGAGAGAAAAAAAGTCGCCGATTCCGGTTTTGAGGAAAAATTGGGTTTTAATGGCGACTTGGAACCGTTGGAACGAATTGCGACCGAGTCGGTTGAGATTCGGGCGATCGACGCGTCGCTTGTTGAGCGCGCTTGGGCGAATTTGCTGAATTTGCCGGAAGAAACGCCGCGTTTGAAAACCGGCGATTTGAGCGACGTCGTCGAGTTCGGAACGTTGGAAGACGACGAGGAAGAAAATGTTGGCTTTGACGATTTTAACGATTCCTGCGTTTTAGCAAAATGCGAGAATCGCGAGGTTGGCGAAAGAAACGCCGACGTCGACGTTGTCAATGAAGGCGAACTTGGAGAAAGCGGAGAAAATAGCGCGGTTGACGGCGACGCGTCGGAAGAAAAGGAACGCGCCGGAACGGACGACGGCGTCGTTGGGGAAAGTTGCGTAATTGGCGTAAACGGCGAAGAAAAAACGTTCGACGAAGAATTTGACGACGAACCGAGCGAGGAC
>JAZNJF010000180.1:0-8200 GCA_045577885.1 Thermoguttaceae bacterium
TGGCTACGATCCGACTTGTCGCGATTTTCGCCTTCGCGGCGACGTTTGTTTTCGTCGCGGATCGCGCCGAGCGGCGACTTGCGTTCGCCGCCGGCTCGTTTGACGCGTTCTTCGATAACGCTCGCGTCGACGACCGGAGCGTCCGCGTTCATCGCTTCGTAAGTGGCGAGCGGGGACGGCGCGGCGGCGTCGGCGGGTTGTTGGGCTTGTTGGACGGATTCGACCGCGGGCGCGGCTTGTTCGGCGTTGAGATTTTGCTCGTTGTTTTGCATTTTTAACGTTTAACCGACTTGACGGCGCGGAAAAGCGTCGTCGACTCAAAGTTGAAAAAACGGGAACGGCGTCGAAAACGCGCGTTCGGGATTCTTTTGGGGTAATATTGGGTTGGGCGCTCGAAACGTTCGCGCTTTAACGGAAAGGCCCGACGAACGGGAAGTCTCGCCGTCGCGTTCGTTCGAACGCCGCCGCGTCGAGGAACGGGTTGGACGGAGCGACGACGCGACCGCGACCCGACGTTTCCTCATTTTACCGCAAACGGCGCCTTTAAAAAGGGGGGCGTCGCGCGTTTCGCTTTACGGACCGACCGCGAAGCGCACCGGAAGGACGATTTCTTGCGTCGTTTCGGGCGTTTCGCCGACGGCGAAGACGATTTCGCCGAGTTGTTCTTTGCTCGGGCCCATAAAGGCGCCTTGCGGAGAACCGGCGGGAACGCGGACGGTCGCGTCGACCATTCGAACCGGCGCGGCGGATTTTTGCAGTTCCTCCGGCGGATACGCGAACTCGACTTCCAACCAAGCGGGACGAACGCTCTTGACGCGCACCGTCTCGGCGTTGGTCGGGATTTTGTCGAAAATCGTCAAGCGGAGCTTTTCTTCGGTCGTCTCGCGCGACGAAATGGAGTCGAGCGTCAGATAACCGGTTCCCTTGTCGTCGTATCGGCGACCGGAGAGACGAACCGAGTTCCCGGCGACTTGACCGCCGACGACGATTTCCAAGACCGGCGTTTTCGGACTGTTCGTGCGAACGCGAACGATTTCTTGGAACGCGCCCTGCGGCATGCCGGGCTTGAGCGTCGCGACGCCTTTGAACAAGTTCGTCGTGTTCGAGAAAAGATTGTGTTCGCGCTCTTTATCGGTCAATTCGGCGAGGTCGAGCTTCTCGATTTGAAGGTCGAGACGCGCGGAGTCCGCGACCTCGACGCCGAGAATTTCCAACGGGAACGGCGTTCCGTCGTCGTTGTGTTCGAAGCCGAAGAGGCGGAAGGAACGCGTCGTTTCCGTCGTCGCCGAAGCGTTTTGGAAGGAAATTTCGTTCGGTTCGCAGACGATCGGCGCGGTGTAAAGCCCGCGAACGGCGAAGTCGACCTCCGGCGCTTGCGGGTCGTTCGTCAAGACGCGAACGCCTTGGTTGAAGACGCCGCCGGAGCGCGCCGCGTCCCATTTGAAGAGAACGGTCGCGGTTTCGCCGGGACGGAGCGATTTGTGCGAAATTTCAAAATCGGTGCAGAAACAGCCTTTGCCGCCGTTGGCGAGCGTCAACGTTTCGTCGCCGACGTTTTTAATTTTGAACGGATGCTCGCCCTTTTCGTTCGCCGCGTTCTTTTCGAGAATTCCGAAGTCGAACGACGTTTCGAGAACCTCGACGCGCGGGCCGCTTTGCTCGACGGGGGCGCCGGGAGCGGTCGAACCGACGCTCGCGACGGCGGCGGTCGCCGCTTTCACCGTCGAATCGATTTCCATTTGAGGCGTCCAAAAGCGGTAATTCGATTTGAGCTTGCCGATTCCGACGCCAAGGCCGGCGCCCAATAAGACGCCGCATAAAACGGTCGCGACGATCGCGCGCATTCGCAAAACTCCTTCGACGCTTCGCAACGTCGCAAGAATTAAAAAAGGGGGACTGGGGGAAGTTTGACGTAAAACAACGACCGACGCGCGCCCGCCGCTTCGCCGCGTTCTCGTCGGGATAAGGACGGAACGAAAGGACGAAAACGGGAGCGCGTCGAGCGGTCGTCAAGCCGAAATTACTCGATCGAGTATTGGTCGGCGAGTTGGATGAACTTTTCGAGGTCGGCTTCGGACAGGACGCCGCGACGTTCGATCTCGATCTTCGCTTCGCGGTTCGTCAGTTTTTCGCGCGCCGAAACGGAGATGCGCCCGGCTTTGTCGAAGGAGTAGGTAACTTCGATCGGCGTGCCCTTGGCGAGCCCTTCCGGGAAGAGAACGCGGCATTTGCCGAGGAGCGCGCAAGCGGTCGGGTCCGGCGCGTCGCCTTCCATCACTTGAACGCTGACGCGGGTTTGACCGTCTTTGTTCGTTTGGAACGTTTTCGAGATCGAGTACGGCAACGTCGTGTTGCGCGAAATCATGATGTGGTTAATGATTTGCTTCGTCGCCGGGTCGGTCGCGACGACGCCGAGGCCGTGCGAGTTGACGTCTTCTTCGCGAACGTTTTCGAGCATTTTGCGGACGCGTTCGCTCAACTGCGTGTTCTCTTTATTGTATTGCGCTTCGAGGATCGCGGCGTGAATCGCGGCGCCGCGCGCGACGGCGGTGTGCGGGTTCAAGTCTTCGTGGATGTAAGGCTTTTTGCCGGTCAGCTTTTCGAGCATCGCCGGAACTTGCGGCATCAACGTCGAACCGCCGATGAGAACGATCGCGTCGAGGTCGTCGAACGTCAGTCGCGCCGATTGAACGACGTATTCGGTCGTGTCGGCGGTGCGTTGCAGGAGGTCGTACGTCAGGTTCTCGAAGAGTTCGCGCGAAACCGGAACGCTAAGCGATTTGCCTTCGTGGCGGACGGAAATCGACGCGTTTTCGCGGTCGGTCAACATAATCTTCGCGACGTCGCAGTCGTTGCGGAGAATCTGCATCGTTTTCGGGAATTGGTGCAGGTTGACGTTGTATTTTTCTTGGAATTTTTCGCAAACGTAGTCGGCGAGGCGGTCGTTCCAGTCGACGCCGCCGAGTTTGACGTCGCCGTCGGTCGCGACGACGTGGAAGGAGTTCGACGAGTATTCGACGACCGTCGAGTCGAACGTCCCGCCGCCGAGGTCGTAAATGAGAATGCGGTGCGTTTCGGTGTGTTCGGCGCGGCCCAAGTGGTTGCGGTGCCAAGCGTAGGTGAGGGCGGCCGCGGTCGGTTCGTTGATGATGCTGACGACGTTCAGCCCGGCGATGCGTCCGGCGTCTTGCGTCGCTTTGCGGCGCGTGTCGTTGAAGTACGCCGGAACGGTGATGACGGCGTTCGCGATCGGGCCCAAGCGGCGTTCGCAGTCTTGCTTCAGCTTGCGGAGAATCAGCGACGAAACGAATTCCGGCGTAACGTCTTGACCGTCGAAGGTGCGGTGGTAGCCGACGCCCATTTGACGTTTGATTCGTTCGACGACGTTTTCCGGGTCTTCCATCGCGGCGCGACTGCGGTTCGGGCCGACGATGACGTGTTTGCTTTCCGCGAGAAGAATGATACTTGCGGTTTCGACTTCGTCGTCTTCGTTCGGGATCGGCGTCGGTTCGCCTTCGTTGTCGACGATCGCCAACGTCGAGAAAGTCGTGCCCAAGTCGATGCCAACGGTATTGCCGTTTAAAAATTCCATATTCAACCTGCTTCGATTCGTTTCGGAAAAAAGTTCGTCGGTTCGCGAGTTTTTTCGACGCGTCGTCGGGGCGCCGTTTTTCCTTATTAATGAATAAAGGGGAAAAATTGTTAACAAGGCGAAACGGAGGGGAACCGGCGGGGAGCCGGAGCCGTTCGGCGCCGAGACGCTCGAGGACGTTCGTCGGTTCCGTCGCCCGCGCGTTCGCCGCCGTCCCTTGCGCCTCGTTCGTTCGACGAAGCGACGAAGAAGGGCGGCCGAAAAGCGCGTCGCGCGAAAAAACTCTTCGCTATCCTCTATGCTAACCGTTTTTCCGTTCCGCGTCAAGGAAAAGTCCGCTTTTTCGTCGGAAAAACGAAATTTTTCTCCGCAAAATCCGCATAAAGCGACCATCGCGTCCCGTTTGCGTCTCGTTCGAGCGTCGCGAGCGTTTCGGAACGCGGACGAACGGAGGGGAAACGGGGCGTCGCGAGGTTGCGTCGAGCGGGGAAGCGCGTTATTTTTTCGACGGCGTTTTCGGCGCGTCGGCTTTTTTCGCGTCGGTTTTGCCGTCCGTTTTTTCGTCGATCGGGTCGTCGCCGAAGAGGTCGCCGCTGAAGAAGTCGTCTCCTTCTTGGTCGTTCTTTTCGAGCGTTTCGTCGTCGAGGACGCGCGGACCGAGGTCGAACGGTTCGTCGGCGTCGGTCGAGTCGGCGTTTTCTTCCGATTTTTTCGGCGTTTCCGCGTCTTTCGGTTTTTCCGATTTAGGCGACGTTCGAACGGTGATCGTCGGCGCGAGCGGGTCGGCGACGTCGCTTTCGTTCGACGCGTCGGCGTCGACCGCGTTCGGGTCGTCTCCGGTTCCGGCGGCGGAGGCGTTCGGGTCGGCTCCGGTTCCGACGGCGGGAGCGTTCGGGTCGACGCCGACGGCGGCGCCGGCTTCGGACGCGGCGTTCGGGTCGGCGTTCGGCTTCTTCGCGGCGTCGGTTTCCGCTTGAAGTTTTTTCAGCTCGTCGGCGGAGAGGGCTTCGCCGGAGTCGATCAGGAGGTAGCCGGCCCACCAGAACGGCAGGGCGTATTTCGGCGGCTCTTCGGAGCGGCCCGGCGTTTTGAGGCGCGGTTCTTCGTCGAGGACGACGTCGCGCTTCATGAGGTTAAGAACGGCTTTTTTCCAAGCGTCCGCGACCGGCTCCGACTCGTAATTCTTGAGGAAGTCGGTCGCCAAATCGAACGCCGAACGCCCGCCGGTGCGCCAACGGCTAAGGAGCATCGCGTCGGCTCCGGTCGACTGCGCCGCGAGAACCGGGAGGAAAAGCTCCGACCCGTCGCCGCCGTTTTTGAGCGCGTTTTCCGCCGGAGTACGCAACGACGGAAGAACGATCAAACGCGGCGCGCCCCAAGGAGCGAAGATCCAATCGGCGACGCCGTGTCCGCGTCGAGCGTCGCTCGGAACGACCGGCGCCCAGTTCCAACCGTCCGCGACGATTTCGTCGAAAACGACGAGACGGCGCAAACGGGTCGCGTAAAGGGAGCCCGGGACGGCTTTCAGCGCGCCGCGACGGAGCCCTTCGGTCTTCGAAACCGCTTGCGAAAGGCGGTCGAACGCGGCGTCGGTCGTTTCGTTCGTTTCTTTCGGGAACGTTTCGCCGAGAAGAACGGTCGTGTCGACGAACGCGTTGCGACCGAAGGCGTTCGGGAGCGCGAGCGCGACGGTCGCCGAATAGCGGATCGTCAAGTCTTGCGCGCTAATCATCGGGACGAGCGTCGCTTCGTAGGCGTCGAGTTCTTCGCGTTCGCGAGCGGAGCGGCTCCGGCGGCGCGGTTTCGACTCGGCGGTCGTTTCCGCGTCGGTCGTCGCGTCGTCGTCCGCTTTCGTCGCCGACTTTTTCGCCGACGAGGTTTGGGCGGTTTTCGACGCGGGTTTCTTCGCGTCCGCTTTCGTCGCGTCGTCGGCGTTTTCGTCGTTTTCGGCGACGGCGGCGTTTTCGGCGGGCGCTCGCGGTTCTTCGTCGAGAATCGAATAGGCGGCGTCGAGGTCGTCCGGTTCGGCGTTTTCGTCGTTTTGGGCGACCGCTTCCGACGTTTCGGCGTCGGCGTTTTCGCCGTTTTCGGCGTCCGTTTGCGCCGTTTCCGCTTCCGTTTCTTCGTCGAGCGTCGCGGCGGCGGCCGGGAGGCAAAGCGCTTCGAACGGCAGGTACCAAAGGACGGAGTCCGGAACGACGACGAGCTTCGAGAAGACGACGTTGAACCGCTCCGCTTCGACGTCGGACGCGCCGAGAACTATTTCGCGGAGCTTGGCGCCCTGCGACTTCCAGCGCGCTTCGTTCAAGTCGGCGGAAATAACTTGACGCGTTCCTTCGACGCAACCGAGCGAGCGGAGGAAGGTCGAAACGGCGGCGCCGACGCGGTCGGTCGGGCCGACGCGCCAAGAGTCGAGGCAGTTTTTGCCGATCATGAAGCCGAACGTTTCCCCCTCCGCGTCGAGGAACGAGAGAATCGCCGTATCGTCCGGAAGGCGTTTTTGAACGTCGGCGACGCTAAGGGACGGCGGGAAAACGTTCGGAACGTAATCGCGTCCGGCGACGACGCAACGGAACGCGGCTTCTTGCTCCGTCGCGAGCTTGTCGAGGCGGGCGAAAAGTTGCGTTTGACGGTCGCGTCCGTCGGCGTCGCGGGGGACGGTCGGGAGCGCGTCGAGCGCCGCGGCGGTTTCCTTCGACGCTTTCAACGACGCTTCGAGCGCCGGGTAAGCGAGAAGAATCGCTTGGCGCGCCGTTTGGTTCGCCGTCGTCAACAGGGCGTCGTCCGCCGTCAAGAGGTAGCGGAGCGAAACCAAGCGTCCGCCGTATTTTTGCGTCGAGTAGAAGCGTTCGCGACGGATCCGCTCGGCGACTTCGAACGCTTTGTCTTTGAGGTCGCGTTCGAAGAGAAGGCGGAACCAACGCTCGTAAGCCTCCGGGGGCGCGATCGAGCGAATCGCGATCGACTCGGTCGGACGGAAACCCCAGTCGACGGCGGTCGGTTCGCGGAGGAGGACGGCGTAAAGGTCGGCGGCGTTGCGCGGCGTGATCGGGCCGTTCGACGAAAGACCGCCCGCGACGTAACGGTCGAGACGGCGGAGCTGGAGCGCCCAAGTCGAACGGAGACGCTCGCCCTCGACGACGTTCTTGAGGGCCGCGTCTCCGGCGGCGACGTCGCCTCCGGCGTAAGCGAGGAGCGCTTGCAGGTAGTTCCAACGGTCGGCGGCGCGGCTCGTGCGGAGTCCGCGACCGGCCGTCGCTTTCATCGTCGCGTTAAGGGCGCCGAGCGCGGAGGCGGCGGCCTTCGTTTGACCGGCGGCGAACAAGTCTTCCGCGACTTCGAGCCCGAACGACGTCGATTGGAACGCCAACTTGTGCGATTTCGACCAAAGGTAAGCGTTGCGCAACACCGGGTCGGGGTCGCCGTTTCCGCCGGCGGCGCGGCGAGCGTTCGCGTAACGACGGAGCGACTCTTCGACGAGCAAACGGTCGCCGTAATGGAACGCGGAAATCGACGCTTCGTAGTAACACTCCGCGGCTTCGCGCGGCTTTTCGGCGGCGAGGTAAAGGTTTCCGAGTTCGTAAAGCGCGACGCCGGTGAATTGATGGTCGTATTGACCGCCCATTAGGAGCGCTTCGCCGAGAACGCGGCGCGCGTCGTCGTCGCGACCGTTTTGAACGAGCGCGATTCCGAAAAGAACGTCGAGCCAAGTGATCGACCAATGGTTCGGCGGAACGGAACGCTTCGCGTAAAGATTGAGGATTTCTTCGCTCTTCGGGTCGAACGGCGCGAGCGGGCCCAAAATTTCGCCGCGACGCCGCGTCGCGAGCATCGTGCAGCGGATGATTTCGGCGGCGTCGATCGAAACGGCGCGCTGCTCCATCATCGCGCCCCCTTTTTTGAGGCGGTCTTGAGTGATTTTGTCGCCGACGACGATCGTCGCTTTAGGCGGGAAAACGCCGAGCGGAACGACGCGACGGCTCGCGCCCCAAGGAGACGCCGGTTTCGCGACCGTCGAAACGCCGCTCGCGTAAGTAACGCGGGAGAGCCATTTCGGGTATTGGAGCGAAAGGGCGAGGGCCGCGTTGAAGTTTTTCAGCGCGTCGTCGAGTTCGCCCGCTTGGTAACAGGCTTCGCCGAGCATCGCGTAATAGCAAAGGGAGTCCAACCATTGGTCGGTTCCGATGCGAACGGCGTCGCGCAGTTCCTCTTGGTAAAAGAGCGCGGCTTTGGTGAAGTCGCCCTCTTCGATCAACTTGACGCCGCGATAGTAGCGGTCGGACGGGATCGGGCGAATGTCGGCGCGACCGGCGGAGCGGCTTCCGGTGCGAACGGGAGGCGAGCCGGGGCCGCGGCGCGGCGGCGGGGCGGTTTGCGCGAACGCGTCGGCCGACGCGGCGGCGAAAAGCGCGAAGATCGCGACGAAGGAGAAGAAGCGGGAAGAGCGCGACATAGCGGGACTCCGGTAAAATATTTTTGAACGACGTTTTATTTTCGTTTGATTTTGCGAGCGACGACGGCGGCGAAAACGAGACGCCGTCATTAATACTATAGTCGACCGTCGAGCGTTCGTCTCCGAACGAAATCGCGATTTTTGCGAAAAACGGG
>JAZNJF010000181.1:0-3262 GCA_045577885.1 Thermoguttaceae bacterium
AACCCGCTCGGCGACGCGATGCAAGCGAGCGAAAATCCGACCGTCGGCGCGATTCAAGCGAACGAAAACCCGCTCGACGACGCGATTCAAGCGAACGAAAACCCGCTCGGCGACGCGATGCAAGCGAGCGAAAATCCGCTCGACGACGCGATTCAAGCGAACGAAACCCCGACCGTCGACGCGCAAGACGTTCCCGAAGCCGTCCTCGAAAGCGGCGATTATCGCGACGCCGACCAAGAAAACGTCGCGGATTTCAACATTTTAAAGAACGAGCGAGGCGACGCGACGGAAATCGCCCCGTCCGCCCCCTCCCGTTCAATCGAAGTCGCGCGCTCGGACGCGGAACGTCGGCTCGTCGAACTCCTCGGCCGCGAACCGACCCAAGACGAAAAAGAGGAATACTATTGGGAACCGCTCGACGAAGAAAACGACGAAATTCCGCCGAAAAAACGCCGCTCTCCGTTGGGCGCGCCGATACGTTTCGCGACGGAAACGACGATCGCGGTCGGGCGAACGACCCTTGCGCTTTGCGGAATCGACCGTCGAGCCGGGCTCGGTTCCGACGCGTTCGCGGCGACTAAAGCGCGTCGCAAACGCCAGCCGGGCAAGATTTCCGACACGATGATTTCGACCGTTTCCGGCTTTTTGATCGCGGTCGTCGTCGTTTGGCCGTTAATTCGCTTAGTCGCGAGAGACGTTTTATCGACGATCGCGATGAGCGCCGTTCGCAAAATCGGCGTCGGCGTTCCCATTTCGGAAAACGCGCCGCAAAGCGACGTTTTTCCGCTCATTTCGGAACATATCGTCTTTCCGCGTTACGAGTCGGGCGCCCTGCAACCGCTCGGCGACGCGACGCCGCAAGAAACCGGAGCGCGCGCCGAAACGCTCGCGCCGCCCGCCCCTTCAAACGACGATCCCGCCTCGACGCCGCCGACGCTCGAACCGATTTCGGTCGACGCCAACGACGCGTACAACGCTCCGTTCGACGACGCGGAAAAGCCGCCGCGCGCTCCGCGACGTTGATCGCCGCTCGCTTCCTTTCAACCTTTTCAACCTTTTTTCAACTTTTCCGCGTCGTCGAGCGGTCGCAACGTCGCGCCGTATCGCCGGGCGACTTTCTCCAACTCGGCTAAAACGACGGCGCGCGCTTCCGGCGGCTCAAGCGTTTCCGCGCCCGCGCCGTATCCGAGCGTCCAACGCGCAAAAGCCGTTCCGTATTCGGTTTCCAATTCGACGAGCGTCGTTTCGTCGCCTTCCGGCGTCGTCGCGACGCAACCGTTCAACCGCTCTTCGCGAACGATGCGCGCCGACGAACCGAAAAAGCGCATCTTAACTCGCGTCGTTTCCGTTTCGCCGACGTACGGAGTAAACGCGGTCGCCAAAAACGCGTCGACGTCAAAGTTTTCCGGTCGCGCAAACTTTTCATGCAACGCTTCAGCGTCCAACATGCGGCTAAATTTCCAAAATCGCACGTCTTCATCTTTGCAGGAATACCCGAACAAATAAAGCGCGCCGCGAAAATATACGAAATTATAAGGATGCGCCGTATACGTTTTCGGCGTTTTCGATTTCAGCGAACAGTACCGAACGCGCAATTTTCTCGACTCCCCCAACGCCGTCAACGCGGCGCCTACAACCGACGTCGCGGCCTCCGGGTAAATCGGTCGCGACGGATCCAGCCGCACGACGAGCGGCGCGACGCGTTCGGCGTACTCGACGCGCTCTTTTGGAAGAGCCTTCTTAATTTTTTCCAGAGCGCTTTGCAGTTCGTCGCCAAAAATCGCTCCGCAAAGGGGCGTCGTTAAATTTTGCGCGACATAAAGCGCGAGAAGCTCGTCGTAACTCAGTTTTAATCCAAACGAAAATTCGTTTCCAATCAAGTAATACTGTTTTTGACCTCGTTTTCCATAAACGACGGTCGACTTAAGACCGTTAAAAATTTCGGAGAGCTTGCTTAAATCGCGCCGAATCGTCTTGGGGCTCGCGTCAAAACGCTCCGCCAACTCTTGCAGCGTCGCGCCTTCGCTCGTCGCCGCCAACGTTTGCAACAACTTCCATTGGCGAATAAACATCGACTTTGCGTCGTCGACGAACGTTTGTTCGCCGTTTTTCTTTGTTTCGTCGCCGTCGTTCGCCGTTTTTCGACTTTTTTTGTCGTTCACGTCTTTCCTCGTTCGTCGCGTCGTCAATTCAATACTGTTCAAAAATCGCGTTAAAAGACGCGATTTACAGCCGACGAACAAATTATAAAACGCCGGAAAAAGGCGTCAAGAAAACGTTGGACGCCAGGCGTCCAACGTGAAAAAAGTTTTTCCTATTTTTTACGCGGCGGCGACAACACAACCGTTTAATTTGTTACCTCTTACCCCTCCCTCCCGTTTTCACATAAACGCAATCCAACGCCCCGACTTTTACCAAACGTTCGGCCCGTTGGTTAATTTTTCCTCCCCATTTTCCTTGTTCTCGACTTGCGCCCCTTCGTTTTGCCGAGTAAAATAAAAGCCGAACGATTTTTCCGTTCGCTTGTTTCCCCTTCCTTTTCCGCTCCGTCGCCGGTCGACGCAAGCCCTTTTGAAAGGAGCCGTCCTACGTTCGCAACCCTTGCCGCCGTTATCGTTAGAATCGTTTCAAACTCGTTTGCGTCCGTCTTTCAAAAGCGGTTGGCGGCGCGAGGTCGCCGTCCGTTTTTCGTCAACGCGGCGACGTTCGCGCTCTTGACGTTCGCTTGCGTCGGGCCGGCTTTTTCGGTCGATTGGACGCGATTCGCTCCGCTTTTTTGGCGCGACGTCGTCGTTTCGGGCGTCCTTTGCGCGCTCGGCAACGCTTGTTTGGTCGCGGCGCTCGGTCGGGGCGAGTTGTCGATTTTGGGCCCGATCAACGCTTGGAAGGCGGTCGTCGGCTTGACGTTCGGCTTTTTCCTTTTGGGCGAAGCGCCGACGTTTTCCGCTCTTTTCGGCGTTTTTTTGATCGGCGTCGGGAGTTATTTCGTCTTGGACGCGAGCCCGGAAAGATTTTCGCTTCGATTATTATTCAAAAATTCGGCGATTCGACTGCGCGTCGCGGCGCTGATTTTAACGGCGTTGGAGGCGATTTTCATCAAGAAGATCGTGTTGGCGGCGGGCCCGTCGACGGCGTTTTTCCTTTGGTCGACGACCGGAGCCCTTTTTTCGGCGCTTTCCCTCGGCGTCGCGACGTTAACCTCGTCAATCTCGACGCGACTCCGCCGACCTCTTCAAACCGTCCAAACGACGCCGACTTACCC
>JAZNJF010000182.1:0-5544 GCA_045577885.1 Thermoguttaceae bacterium
TTTCGGCGTTCAACGACGCGGGCGCCTCCGCGGCGGTCGAAGCGTCGATTACGACGCCGAAAGACGAAGAACCGGAACCGCAAACGCCGAACGCGCCGTCGAACCTCGTTTTCGGCGCTTACGACGCGGCCAACAACGCGCTCCCGATGAGCTGGACGGACAATTCCGACAATGAAACGGCGTTCGTCGTTCAATACAGCGTCGACGGCGGCAAAACTTGGCTCGCCTCCGCGACGATGAAAGCGAACGAAACCGGGCGCGTCGCGTCTTACGTTTGGTCGAACAAGGCTTACCAATTCCGCGTTTGCGCTCGCAACGCCGAAGGCGCCTCCGATTGGGTTTACGCGACCTTCGACGCCCGCGTCGACGTCTTGACGCCGCCGACCTTCTCGACCGACGCTCCGGCGCTCGACGAACCGATCGCCGCCGTTTTCGATTCCGAAACCGCGAACGCGACGTTCCAATGGTATCGCGTCGAAGCCGACGGAACCGAAACGTTGATCGAAGGCGCGACGAACGCCGAATATCAACCGACCGCCGCCGACGTCGGGCTCCGCTTGAAAGTCGTCGCGTCGAGCGCGAACCCGGCTTACGCCGCGTCCGTTTCGACCGTTAGCGAAGTCGTTCTCGAAACGGCTCGCTTCCAACCGACCGCGCCGACGAACGTCGTCTTCTCGAATTACGACCCGGCGACGCAAAAAATGTCGATGGCTTGGGACGACAACTCGAACAACGAAAAATACTTCGAAATCGAGTACCGCAAAGACACCGGAAACAGCGCCGGAATTTGGCGCTCCGCCGCGAAGGTCGGACGCAACGTCGAAGGGCGCGTCTGCTCGATGGTTTACGGCGACACGAACTTCGAGTTCCGCGTTCGCGCCGTTTACGAATACGTCGACGAAAGCGGCCAAACGGTCAAGCTGACGTCCGATTGGGCCGAAGCGTCGTTCCAATACGGTCGCGACGTCGTTACGAGCGTCGAACTGTCGACCGACGCGCCGCAAGTCGGCGTCGCGATTACCGCGACGGTTCCGGATCGCGTTGTCGAAGCGACCCAAGGCGGCAAACCGGTTTCCGTCGACGCGACGTTCCAATGGTACCGCGTCGTCGAAGGCGTCGCGACGGCGATCGAAGGCGCGACCAGCGCGACCTACGTTCCGACGCTCGACGACGTCGGTTGCCAACTCCAAGCGGTCGCGACGAGCGCCAACGTCGCTTACGTCAGTTCCGCCGCTTCGACGACCGCGCAAGTCGTCGGCGAAACCGCCGATTCGCGTCCGGTTCCGCCGAGCGATATCGTCTTCGGCCAATACGATCCGGAAACCGACACGCTCCCGATGAGCTGGACGAACAACTCCGAAACCGCGACGAAGATCGTCGTCGAGTACCGCTCGGCGGGCGGCGCTTGGAAAGTCGCGCAAATTTTGGACGGTTCCGCGACCGGGCGCGTCGCGCAAAAGGTTTACGCCGACCGCGTTTACGACTTCCGAATTAAGGCGGTCGTCGGCGAAGGCGAAACGGCGCTCGAGTCGGTTTACGCGACCGCGTCCTTCGACGCTCGCCGCGATATTCTCGAAGGCGCGTCCTTTACTTGCGACGTTCCGACCGTCGGCGAAGCGACGCAAGTCGTTCTCGACGGCGTTCGCAACGAAGCGACGTTCCAATGGTACCGCGTCGACGCCGAAGGAAACGCGACGCCGATCGAAGGCGCGACGAACGCCGCGTACGCTCCGACCGCTTCCGACGTCGGGTTCGCGTTGAAAGTCGTCGCGACCGCCGCGAACGGCGCTTACGATTCGCAAATTTCGGCCGTTACCGAAGTCGTCGTCGCGACGCCGAGCGTTCCGAACGCGCCGACGAACGTCGTTTTCGGCGCCTACGACGCGACGCGTCGAGAAGTCGAGTTGAGCTGGACCGACGCTTCGAATAACGAAACGGGTTTCTACGTCGAATACAGCGTCGACGGCGGCAAGAATTGGCGCGCTTCCGAGACGATGGACGCGAACGAAACGGCGCGTCGCGCTTGGGGCCTGCGCGTCGGAACGACGTATCAATTCCGCGTCGCGGCGTTCAACACGGCGGGCGTCTCCGAATGGACGGTCGCGTCGTTCCAAGTTCCGGCTCCGGCCGCGAGCGCGGCGGTTCTCGAAACGGCGTTCGAAGACGACGATCTCGTCGACGGTCTGCTCGACGAACTCGACGACTTCTTCGCGACGCTCGACTAAGACGTTAAGTTAAGGAAAACGGCGGTTTCGAACGCGGAGCCGCCGTTCCTTGACCGCGCTAAAAAATAAAAAACGCCGCTCGAAATTTCGGTTTCGAGCGGCGTTTTCGCGTTTGCGTCGAGCGAATTAACGTTTTAACGTTAAATTAACGTTGGGCGGCGAGTCGCCGTCGTCGATTAATGGTTCAGAAATCGAATTCGCCGTTCCAGCGAACGAACGCTTCCATCGCGAAGAACTCCGGGAGTCCGACGCGGTTGTAAGCGTCGGCGGTCGCGAGGTTGCGGTCTTCGGCGCGTTGCCAAAATTCGCGAGCGTCGGAGCCCGGGAAGAGCGCGGCGTCCTTTTGCGACTCGTGGCGGAAGATCGCGGCGCGTTTTTTGTCGGAGTCTTCCGGCGAGAGCGGGACGGCGATCTCGATTTGGTCGAGCGGCCATTCTTGCCAAGCGCCGCGATAAAGGAGCGTTTCCGGGATCTCGCGTCCTTCGGCTTCCATTTCTTTCAAAACGGAGAAAATGACCTGGGCGCAAACGCGGTGCGTGCCGTGCGGGTCGGAGAGGTCGCCGGCGACGTACAGCTGTTCCGGTTGAAGTTCTTCGAGGAGTTCGCGGACGATGCGGCGGTCTTCGTCGGACGGCGGGCGTTTTTCGACGGCGCCGGTTTCGTAAAACGGCAGGTTCAGGAAGTGAACGCGATCTTCCGGGACGCCGCAAACGAGGTCGGCGGCGCGCGCTTCGCTCCAACGGATGAGACGCTTGATGAGGAGAACCTCCGGCGAGTCGACTTCGCCCGGCTTTTTACGACGCAACGACTCGGCGACCTTTTCTTCGAGGATCGGCGTCATTTGCGAGTCGACGCCGAATTGGCGGTTGATTTCCGTCATCAGGTCGGCGAAGCGGCGCGCGTCGTGGTCGAAAACGGCGATGTTGCCGCTCGTCATGTACGCCATATGGAGTTCGTGTCCGTCGTCGACGAGGCGAATCATCGTGCCGCCCATGCTGATGACGTCGTCGTCCGGGTGCGGACTGAACGCGAGAATCTTCTTTTTGCGCGTCCCGGACGGGTGCGGTTCGATCGTTTTCATCATCCAATGGAAGACGCTCGTCGCCGCTTTCGACGCCGGGCCGCGAGCGCGCAGGAGCGAGTGGAGCCCGTGCGCGCGGAAGTCGGCGTCGGTCAGTTTCAGGAGCGACTTGCCCGATTTTTCGCAGAGCCAAAGGACGGCGCGCTTCGTCATGGAGTCGTCCCATTCGACCGAGCGAACCGTCCAAGGCGTCGCGACGTCTTGCAGCGCCGCGGCGGCGCTTTTGTCGACGATGAAGGAAACGTCCGGATGGTTGCGGAGCCAACCGGCGGGCGTCGCGTCGGAGAGCGGCTCTTCGATCGCGCGGCGAATCACCGACGCTTTGCCGTCGCCGAACGCGAGCACGACGATTTTACGCGCTTCCATAATCGTTCCAAAACCGATCGTGAGGCCGTGCGTCGGAACGTTCGCTTCGCCGAAGAAGGTCGACGCGGCGGAGATTCGCGTTTGCGGTTCGAGCATCGCCAAACGGGTTCGGCTCTTTTTCGACGTGTACGGCTCGTTGAAGCCGACCGCGCCGTTCCCGGCGACGCCGAGGAGAAGAACGTCGATTCCGCCCGCCGCCGCGATTTCCTCTTCGTACCGCTTGCAGTAAGCGTCGACGTTCGCCGCCGCGACGGTCGAGTCGAGGAAACGGACGTTCGCCGAGTCGAGATTGACTTTTTTAACGAAATTTTCGTTCAGCCAAAGGCGCAAACTTTGCAGGCGTTCGCGGTCGAGCCCGAAATATTCGTTGACGGTGAAGACGGAGACGCGCGAAAAGTCGAGGCCGTTTTCTTCGTGCAGACGAACGAGCTCTTGGTAAACGCCGATCGGACTCGAGCCGGCGACGAGGCCGAGCGTCGCGCTGCGACCGAGCGAGTTGCGTTCGCGAATGATTCCGGCGATTTGTTGCGCGACGTGGCGGCAGGCGTCGCCGCTCGCGTCGAAGACGTAGGTCGGCGCCTCGACGTTGCGCACCGGAAGCGCGACGCGCGGGGAGGCGGTTAAATTTTGCATCTCGTTGCTCCGTCTTGAAACTTTTGGGTTGGCGCCGCCCGATTTTCTGTTAAAATGGTAAAGTAACGGGAGACGCGCAAAGGGCGTCGGGCGTTCGGCGGCGATTTCGCCCCGTCTAACGGACGGGAACGGAGGCGCCGAACGAGCGGATAACGTAAAATTTTTCGGTTTTGCGAGAGAAGACGCGTTTTTTTTGCCGACTAACGGTAAAATAGCGGTTTTTCGGCGCCCGCCCCCTCAAAAAATTTCGCGTCCTTATTATAATATAATTTTAAGCGTCGGACTAGCCCGATTTTGAAATTTCGTCGCGCGGGGCTTTTGGGGCCTTGTCGAACCGGGGTTCGTCGTTTAAAATAGAGAAGCTAAGAGAACTAAATTGGCCCGACGCTTTTCGACGGGCGACGTTTTATAAGAGAGGAAAACGGACATGAGCAAACGAACGAGCATCTATCGTTTGGCGACGTGCGGCGCGCTGGGTTTGGCGAGTTGCGTCGGGTTGACCGGTTGCGGCGGAAATAACGATTATTCGTATTTGATCAACGAAGAAACGACCGACGTCGGTTCCGACGACGCCGCTTACGACGCCGACCGCGAAGCGTTGGAAAAAGAACTCTTGACGGGAACCGTCGGCGCCGCCGGGTTCGCGGGCGGTTTCGCCGGGACGACCGGCGCCGTTCCGGGCTTCGCGTTCGCCGCGGCGGGAACGACCGGCGCCGCGCCGGGCTTCGCGTTCGCTCCGGCGGGAACGACCGGCGACGCTCCGGCCTTCAACTTCGCGAGCGCGGGAACGACCGGCGACGCTCCGGCCTTCAACTTCGCGAGCGCCGCGACGACCGGCGACGCTCCGGTCTTCAACTTCGCGAGCGCCGCGACGACCGGCGACGCTCCGGTCTTTAATTTCGCTCCGAGCGCTCCGGCCGCTCCGGCTCCGACCGCCGCGAAACCGGCCGCTTCGAAACTGCCGAAGAAACCGACGTACGACTTCGCCGCCACTCAAGCGGTCCTCGAAGCGGAAACTAAAGCCGCCGAACAACAAGCCGCCGCCGAAAAAGCCGAAGCCGAACGCAAAGCCGCCGAAGCGAAACCCGCCGAAGCCGCCGCCGCGCAAAAAGCCGCGGAAGCGAAAGTCGCCGAAGCCGCCGAAGCGCAAAAAGCCGCGGAAGCGAAAGCCGCCGCCGCGGAAGCGAAAGCCGCCGAAGCCGACAAAGCGCGTCAAGCCGCCGAAGCGAAAGCCGCCGA
>JAZNJF010000183.1:0-8333 GCA_045577885.1 Thermoguttaceae bacterium
TCGCCGGAGTTGAAATCGCGTTTGAACCCGCCGCCGTCGCGACCGAACTCGCGAGCGCCCGCGCGGTACCCGCCGCCGGACGTCGCGCGACCAAAGCGCTTCGAACCGCGTTCGTCTCGGCGCGATTGCGACTCGAACGCTTGACGTTGTTGTTCTTTCAACGCTTTTTCGCGCTCTTCTTTGCGTTTAAGTCGTTTGACGCGGGACGTTTGGCGCAACGCCGACGCTTTCGGCGGATACGACGGAATCAACGCGTTCGGACCGTCGCCGATCAGGTCTTCGCGGTTCGCGGCTTTGAGCGCCGACTTGACGTCGTGATAAAATTCCGGGTTGTAGTAGTGGAGCAACGCCCGTTGGAGGCGGCGTTCGCGCAGGCCCCGCGGAACGTAAATTTGCTTCTCGGTGATCGGATCGATGCCGGCGTAGTAAGCGCAGGTCGCCGGTTGGAACGGCGCCGGGATGAAGTCTTGCACTTGCTCCGGTTCGATTCCGGCGTCGCGGAGGTACTCGGCGACCGCGACCATCGCCTTGATCGTGCAACCGGGGAAACCGGCGATCAAATACGGAACGAGGTATTGTTCCTTCCCCGCCGCTTCGGTCGCGTCGGCGAAGAGTTCGCAAAATTGTTCGTAATCGCCGATTTGCGGTTTGTTCATCAAGCGCAACACGTCGTCGTCGACGTGTTCCGGCGCCGTCTTCAAATGACCGCCGACGTGATAAGTCGCCAACTCGCCGACGAACTCCGGCGAAAGGTTCGCCAAGTCGGTTCGGATTCCGGACGCGATGTAAACGCTTTTGACGCCTTCGGTTTCGCGCGCTTTTTTCATCAGCGAACGGATCGCGGTATGATCGGTTTCCAAGTTCGGGCAAAGGGTCGGGCAGAGGCAGGACGAACGGACGCAACGTTCGCAAAGCGCGCGGTTTTTCCCGGCCATTCCGCGCATGTTCGCCGTCGGAGCGCTCAAGTCGGCGACGACGAAATCGCCCCCGGCTTCCTCGGCGAGCGTCCGAATTTCCTTCAAAATCGACGCTTCGCTCCGGTTTTGGATGAATTTGCCTTGATGCGCCGTAATCGCGCAGAACGAACAGCCGCCGAAGCAGCCGCGATGGCTTTGAACCGACGCGCGAACGACGTCGACCGCCGGAATCGGCTCCGCGTAAGACGGGTGCGCCTTGCGGGTGAACGGCAGGTCGTAAACGGCGTCCATCTCCTCCGTCGAGAGCGGGAAAGACGGCGGATTGACGACGATCGCCTCGTCGCCGTGTTCTTGGACGAGCGTCTTCGCGCGGTACGGATTTAAGTTTTCGTACGCGAGTTGCGTCATCTTGACGAAGCGCATTTTGCCCTTGTTCGAGTTTTCTTCGACCTCTTCGAAGCTCGGGAGGTGCGCGATCGTCGCCGACTCTTCCGGAAGGTCTTCGTTGCGACCGAGGCGGTAGACCGTCCCGCGAACGTCGCGAATCGAGCCGATTTCTTCCCCCGCGGCCAAACGGCGCAACACTTCGAGGAGCGGACGCTCGCCCATTCCGTAAATTAGGAGGTCGCACTTCGAGTCGAGCGCGATCGAGCGGCGGATTTTATCGCTCCAATAATCGTAATGCGCGAGGCGGCGCAACGACGCTTCGACGCCCCCGGTCAAGATCGGAACGCCCGGGAACGCTTGGCGAGCGCGTTGGCAGTAAGCGAGCGTCGCGCGGTCGGGGCGCTTGCCGATTTTGCCGCCCGGCGTGTAAGCGTCGTTGTTGCGGATTTTGCGGTTCGCCGTGTAATGGTTCAGCATCGAGTCCATATTCCCGGCGCTAACGCAAAACGCGACGCGCGGGCGGCCGAAACGGCGGAAGTCGACGACGTCGTTCCAGTCCGGTTGGCTCAAAACGGCGACGCGGAACCCGTCCGCTTCGATAACGCGAGCGAGAAGACCGGCGGCGAAACTCGGGTGGTCGACGTAAGCGTCGCCGGTAATAAAGACGACGTCGACTTCGTCCCAACCGCGTTCTTGCATTTCTTCGGCGGTCATGGGGAGCGGCGCCGGCGTTTGGACGTTGGGGCGATCGGCGCGCGCGGCGGCGTCGAACAGGAAGGGGGCGGGGGTTGCGCTCATTGTAATCGTTATAATCGTTTCATTTTTGATCGTCTCGAAACGCTCCCGACGTCGCGGGGCGGCGGCGCGTCGACTCGAACGGTCGACGGCGAGACGAGGAGGAGAGGGGGCGCGCTGTGTATGCGCCGACGGCAAAATTTTTTTTATTTTCGCATATTGTCGCGGTTTATCAAGCGCCGCCGACCGAATTTTCCCGTTTTTCCGCCGAATTTTAAGCGAAAAAAAGGCAAACGAACAGAAAAAAACGGAGTATTCGGAAGAACCGTTAAAATCGGCGGGCGTTTTCCGCGTCGGCAAGGCGGCTCGACGGCGGCGCGCCAAGAAACAAAAAACCCTTGACGGCGGCGTTCGACGACTTGACAGGCAGCCCGAAAAACAAATGCGGCAACCTTGAAAGCCGAAACGCCGACGACTTGAATTTCGACGAGGCGGCGCAAAGGCCGGCGCGTCGCGCAAGACGTTACGCGAAAACGACTTTCGATCGTTTAAGGCGCCATCGGGCAAAGTTGTAGGCTCCCCCGGAAAGCAACGGTCGAACGCCCTCCGTCAAGGGCGACTTTATAATAACACGTCGTCGAGAAACCGCAAGGGGAGGCCCGCGAAAAAGCGGCGTTTCGGCGAAGTTTTCGACGAAAACGCTAAATTGGGGAAAATTTTCGCGTCGACGTCGGAAAAAAATTAGGCGTATTTGTTGCGAAAAAACGATTCCGTCGACGGATGAGAAAATCGGCTCTTTTAACGTCGGCGGCGAACGTCGAGCGACCGTTTCGTCGGCGTTAAAACGGGAAGATTGCGGGAAAACGCGAAGACAAGCGGAGCGCGCGGATTAAGGGGACGAGGAAAGAAGGGCGTCGCGAACGAAAGAACGGTCGCGACGAAAAAACGGTGAAAATCGTCGCGACCGTTCGAAAAGCGCGTCGTTTGGGCGAAAACCCGCTCGACGCGGCGTTCGGGAAGTCGGGTCGGGCGTTAAACTCGACGCGACCGTTTAGGTTTGACCGCTCAATAAGTCGGGGCGGCCGGTTTTTGCGCGGAGCGAACCGGAGCGGCGGCGCCGTAAGGACGCGTTTGCGGCGTCGGTCGAGCTTGCGCGGTTTGAGCGTTTTGCGCGGTCGGTCGAGCTTGCGCGGTTTGAGCGCTTTGCGACGTCGGTCGAGCTTGCGCCGGATTGTACGGCGTTTGCGCGGCGGCGGTTTGGGCGTTTTGCGCCGGTTGGGCGGCCTGCGCCGAATACGGGGCGTTCGTCGCGGCAGGTTGGGCGGTTTGCGCAAGTTGGGCGGTTTCAAGGTCTTGGAGAATCGCCGGAACTTGACCGGTCGTCTCAAACGCGTAAACGGCTTTTTGCGCTTCGGCCAACGCGACTTCGGCGGTCATCCCCTTTTCTTGTTGGAGCGCTTGAGCGACGGAACGAACGAGGCCTTCGGAGCCGAGCGTTTCGCCGTCGTATTGTTGGACGCCGCGCAGGTTGGCGTCGGCGACGGCGAGCGCGCGCTCGGCTTTCGCCTCTTCGATTTGACGTTGCGCCTTGCGCATTTTTTGTTGAGCCAACGCGATCTTGCGGACGTTCGCTTCGCCGGAGCGTTGCGGAACGACGATGATGACCGGGCGCAGGTCGCAGGCGAGCTCGAGCCGCTTCTTTTTCGGACGGAGCGCGGTCGACTCCGGATCCGGAACGTCGACGACGACCGTGTAAGCGCGGTACTTCGAGCGACCGTCGGCGCCGTCGACGAGCTTGCCGCGGTATTTTTCCATAATCTTCGCGATTTGCGGGTTCAACTCGATTTGACCGTTCGCTTGCTCGACGCCGTACGAGTCGAAGGAACCGATCGTACCGAAGCTGCAGTCGCGGTCGTGAAACTCCCAAGCCTCGACGCCGGCGCTTCGAAGCGCTTCGCAAAGGGCGGCGGCGCGCAACCCGGCGTATCGCAGGCGGCTCTTCATTTCGTCGGCGTTCGGGCCCTGCGTATTTTTGTACATCGCGACGTCGCCGGAGAAAGTCGCGATTCGGACGGTGTACAGCCTCTCGTTGTTCAAGAGACTGTATTTGCCGTCGGAGTTCAGCTTTTCGACGTAAGAGTCGACGATCCCTTTTTGGCTGAAAAATTCTTTTGGAAGGAGCGGGTTCGGCACCGCGAACGCGCCGCCCATCGGACCGTAACCGGCGTATTTTTTGTCTTTGCGCGCCATCTCTTGGAATTTTTGCGCGAGGGCCTTGCTCGCCGGGTCGTCTTTGAGCGATTCCGGTTGGCAGCGTCGCAGGCGTTCGAGCGTTTTTTGCAGTTCGAGGTCGTCGCCGACCGGATAACCGCCGACGAGAACCGCGTATTCGACGCTTTGCGCCGTTTGGTAATGGAAGTTTTTCGCCGCGTCGACCTCCGCCGAGAACGCGTCGAGGTTGGCGCTCGGGTCGAATTTGAAGACGAACGCTTCCATTTTATACGCCTTGCGGAGTTCGTAAGCGAGCTTCTTCGCGCGGTAGGCCGCTTTCTCGTCGGAGAACTTCGCCGCCAGCGCGAGCCAGTTCCCGTCCGAGTCTTTCAGGAAGTAGTCTTTTTTCGGATCGGCTTCGACTTTGGCGGCTTTACCCATTTGAGGGAAAGAAAATTGCCCGAAACCGACCTCCGCGCCGCCGCAGACTATTGCAAGGAACAGAATATATTTTAAACTGGAACGAAACGGTTGCATAAGACGCCTTGAGGGGTTGCGTCGCGCCGTCGAGAGCCGCCCTCCTTGGCGCGCCTCGACGAAACGACTGAACGAACTCGATCGAAAAGCGAACGATTGTTGAAACTTGCCGGTTTTGTCGATTTTAACGCTTCGCCGCGCCCGTCGCGTCCTTGCGAGGGGGAAACGGTTTTAGCGAAAATATCGGTTTTAACGGGGGAAACGACGACGCAAAACGCGCCGACCCGGCGAGTCGAACAAATCGCGTATATAACGTATCGGTTGAAACGGCGTCGCGCTTTAATCTTGTTTTAGCGATTATGCCGATTTCGCGGCCTTTCGACGGCGGCGGTTTGGCGGAGAACGTCGAGCGAAGCGGAGAAAAGCGGAGCGCGACGCGTCGAGCGGATGCGACCGGACGACGTAAAATTTTTGGAAAATAACGATTTTGAGGAGCCGCGTATGAGCGAACCGCTCTTTCCGCCGTTGAAAATAGGCAAATTGCACTTGGGAACGCCGATTATTCAGGCGCCCCTTTCCGGATATTCGGACGCGCCGATGCGGCGCTTGGCGCGCAAGTTCGGGGCCTCGTTCGCGCTCTGCGAGGTTTTTCTCGACCAATTTATTTTAAACGTCTCGAAAAAGAGTAAGTCGCGACTTTATTTGGCGACCCGCGACTCCGACAAGCCGTCCGGCGCGCAGTTGATGGGCTCGTCGTCGGACGAATTCGTCCCGGCGGCGTTGAAATTGCTCGAATTCGGGTTCGACCTGATCGACTTGAACTTCGCTTGCCCGGTGCGGAAGGTCGTCGGGAAGAGTCGCGGCGGCTTTTTAATGTCGGAGCCTGAGCGGGCGGTCGAGATCGCGCGACGGGGGCGGGAGGCGGTTCCGGCGGACGTTCCGGTAACGGCGAAATTGCGGCGCGGCTTCGACGATTCGCCGAAGAGTCGCGAGTCGTTTTTCGAGCTGCTCGACGGCTTGCTCGACGTCGGCGTCGACGGCGTCGCGATACACGGACGGACGGTGTTGGAGCGGTATACCGGCGTCGCGAATTGGGATTTCTTGCGCGAAGTCAAGGAATACGTCGCGGTTAAACGAAATCGTCCCGATTTTGCCGTTCTCGGGTGCGGCGACCTCTTCGACGAGGAAACGATCGTTCGACGAATGCGGGAAAGCGGCGTCGACGGCGTCGCGCTGGCTCGCGGGATTATCGGGAATCCTTGGCTTTTCGAGCGGGCGAAGGCGGCGGTCGAAGGGCGTCCGATTCCGGCGCCGCCGACGTTGGCGGAGCAAAAGGCGACGATCGCGGAACATTTTAGCGCCGCGCTCGAACTGTACGGCGAACGGCGAACCGCGACCGAAATGCGCAAATTCGGCGTCGCGTACGCGCGGCTTCACCCGAAGACCGAAGAGGTGCGGCTGGCGTTCGCGACGTGCAAAAGAGCGTCGCGTTGGTTCGAAATTTTAGACGAGTTTTATCGAGATTAACGTTTTTACTGATTTTAGCGGTCGGACGGTTCGGTCGCGGCGTCGTCGCGGCGGTTGGGACGGCGTTGAAAACGTCGGGCCGTCGAACGCCCGAAGAGAACACCGAGTTCGCCCCTTGTCGCTTGCGAGCGTCGGCGGAGTCGGACGATTGACGTCGAGCGCTTTGCGGAGCGCGAAAGGAGACGAAAAAGATGCGTTGGAAGTCCTTATTAATATTAATGACAAATTGCGCGTTGGCGACCGGAGTTGGCGCGTTCGAAACGGCGGCGTCGACGGCGTTCGCGGCGGGGCTCGGAGCGGGAAACGCGGCGAACGCGAGCGTCGGTTTAAACGGTTTTAGCGGTTTTAGCGGTTTTAGCGGTTTTAGCGGTTTTAGCGGCGCTGAAAACGGCGGCGGAAGGGGGGGAAGCGGCGAAAACGGCGGCCCGGTCGTCGACGTCGACTCGCCGAGCGCGGCGCGGGCCCGTTGGAACGCGCTCGATTTCGGCGTCGTCGCGAGCGAAACGGTCGACTCGACCGCGGCGCTCCAACGAGCGTTGAACGCCGCCGGGGAAGCGGGCGGGGGCGTCGTCGAATTGCCGAGCGGGCGCTTTCGCTTCGACGGAACGCTGACGATTCCGACCGGGGTAACGCTCGCCGGAACGTACCGCGTCGCGCCGTCGGTCGTCGAGAAAGACGAAAAGCCGACCGGAACGACCCTCTTGACGTACGCCAACCGCGGGAAACCGGACGCCGCGCCCTTTATCGAGTTAAAGGGGTCTAACTCCGCGCTCGTCGGCGTCGTCGTTACCTATCCGGAATGGAAGCAGACGGACGTGCCGCCGGTTCCGTACCCGCCTTGCGTCGCGTCGGAGAACTCGACCGCGGTCGCCGTCGTCGACTGCTGCCTCTTGAACCCTTACGAAGCGATTCGCTTTCATTTGGCGCATCGGCATTTGGTTCGCAACGTTACCGGATACCCGATCAAGCGCGGGCTTTACGTCGACGAGTGTTACGATATTGGAAGAATCGAAAATATTCATTTTTGGCCGTTCGGTTTGATTTATAAACCGGACGATCCGTTTTGCGAATGGATCAATATTAACGGCGTCGCGTTTGAATTTGCGCGGACGGACTGGCATTACGTAACGAACACTTTCTGCTTTGGATACGGTCGCGGTTACTCCTTTATCGACGCGGGAAAAGGCGGGGCGAACGGGAATTTTTTGGGGATCGGCGCCGACTCTTGCCGCCGCGCGGTCGTCGTCGACCAATCGCAAAAACAGGGGCTGCTGATAACGAACGGCGAGTTCGTCGGGCGTTGGACGAGCGAAGATTCGGTCTGTTTGGAGATCGGCGAGAAGAACGAGGGCGCCGTCATGTTGACGAACTGCTCCTTTTGGGGGCCGGTCAAAACTTGCGTCCTTTCGAATCAACCGCTCGGCCGGGTAACGCTTAACTCTTGCGTTTTCGTTAATTGGGACGAAGTTCATTCGGCGAAGGCGAAGAACGGCGCGCCCGCGATTCAAATCGACGCCGGTCGCGCGACCGTTCAGGGCTGTTCGTTCGAGAAGTCCGGGACGCACGTTCTCGTTTCGGAGAAGGCGGCGAACGTCGTCGCGGTCGGGAACCAAGCGCCGGGCGGTTTCCGGTTGATCGGGCCGAAGTCGGCGGCGAAAATTCAAACGGCGGCGAACGAACTCGACCCGATGGCGGCGGAGCCGAACGCGAAGGAGAATTATCGGTTCGCGCTCGGAACGACGAACGACGCCCGCTTCGTCGACGGTTGGTTCGGCGCCGAAAAAGACGACAAAGGCCGAACGTTCCGTTGGTCGAGCGGCGAGTCGCGGTTGACGCTTCCGGTCGTTCCGGGGCGGCGGTATCGCGTCGCGGTCGAACTGGACGCTCCGGCGGACGCGGTTCCGGCGACGGATTCGGTTCAAGCGGAAAAACCGATAAAAACGGAGAATTCGGAAGAGTCGGCGGAAGTCGGGCTCTTTTGCGAAGGCGTTAAAGTCGGCGAAATCGTTCGCGGCGCCAACCGAATCGAGTTTGAAACGGACGTTCCGGCCGACGTCGACGGACTGGCGCTCGCCGTTC
>JAZNJF010000184.1:0-16373 GCA_045577885.1 Thermoguttaceae bacterium
AGTCGGCGCCGCGTTGCGCCAATTCCTCGCCGCCGCGAACAAAATCGCCGCGCAACGCAAAAACCTGCAAACCGCGAAAGGTCGCCTGCGCTCCATTCAAGACGAGAACGTAACGTCCGACGCCGGGACGCTTTACGACGAATACTGGGGTTACGTCGACGAAGACGAGTTCGACGAGGAGTAACCGCGCCTTGCTCTCGTGAATCGATTTTAAGCGACGCGTTGTAAAATGTAACGACGCCAAGTCGCTCCAACCGCAAGCGTCGGGGAGTAAGTCGCCCAAACGACCGCGCTAATGGAGAAGGTTTTAAGACGATAAACGACAATGGGTTAAGGAGGAAGAAATGGACGCCGAAAAGTCTTTTTCGCTGGAAAATCTCGACGAGTTTCAATTGGAAATCGTCCGGCGTCCGATTGAAGAGATTGCCGCGTTTTATCGAGAACACGTTAAGCGCGTTTCTTGCGTCGAACTTCCGCCCGAAGCGCTTGCGGAGGCGTTCGAGAAATTGTATCCCGTCGACCCCGGACAAAAAACGCCGCCGATAAGATACGGGTTCTCGCCGGTTAGCGCGCCCGACATTTCCGTCTCTTTCACGCCGCGCAGTAACGGACTAGTGTTGCGAGCCGGCGGGGCGAGAACCGGCAAAACGTCGGTTTTCAACTTGCGTTACGCGAAGTCGGACGGCTATATTTGCGAATTGCGCGAAGATGAAGAATCGTGGCGCGACTCCAAATTATTGCGTTTAGTGCGCGTTATGTACGACGGTCGCAACGTTTTTTGGCAAGAGGGCGAGCCGTATCCGTTCGAGCGCGTCGAGCAATACTCCGACCGTAAAATCAAGCGCCGCTTTACTTTAACCGACGCGCTCGACTATTTGACGCAACTTGGTTTTCCCGTCCGCGACGCGGATTTTCTGAAACCGGCGGGACGGCTGTATCGGTGGCAAGACGACCGAGCGATCGCCTGGCAACAACGCTACGAGGCGTCGTTAGCGGCGAAAGAAGCCGAGCGACGCCGGTTCGCGGCCTCGCCGGAGGGAAAACTCAAAAGCGACTTAACGCGCCGCGTCGAAAAATTGATCGCGCAAACCTTGACGCCGCTTGGATTTAAGCAAGACAAAGACGACGCGCGAACTTGGGCGCGAAGGGCGGAAATCTTGCGTCATACCTGTTGGTTTAGCGACGTCGACGGCGAGTTGAGCGTCTATTGCGGCTGCGGGCCCGTTTCAAGTTTCGCTTGCTGGGCGAACGCTCCGCGCGACGCGGCGACGCAAAGGAAATTGAAGCGTTTTTGGAAGGGCTTGCGCGACGAAAAGGAAGAAGGTTGGGCGTCGCGCGGCGAACGTAAGTCGTGGAACGGCTTGCCGAAAAGCGAGACGGAAGTCGACGCGATTTTAACCGACGTCGCAAAATTTTTGCGCGACGAGGCGTCGCCGTTTTTCCGTCGATTTGCGACGGCCGCCGACTTCCTGCGCGAGTACGACGCCGGGCGCGTCGACAAGAATTTTTTCGACGTCGACGAAGAATTTTGGCAAGACTTTTACCTCGCGCTAACGCGTTTTTACGTCGGCGCTTACGAAGAGGCCGCGTCGACGTTCGAAGCGGCGGTCGAGCGCGTCGAAAGGAGCCCGAAAGGCGTTAAGAGGGGGATGAAGCTCGCCGTCGAAGCCGCGCGAATCGCCGCCGACTGTATACGAAGCCGCGTCGATTTTGATTGACGTAACGTAACTATAACGGGAAGAAAACGAAAAAAAATTTTCGACCTTGGAATAAGTTGCGCCAAGATGTAACGGTATTAACGTAAAATGAGGAACGCCGCCGATAAAACGTATTGTCGCGCAAGAACTTGACTCTTCTCCGATATGCCCTCATACCTTGAAATATCATCCGGTTTCGGGCGCTTTGATCGCAACAGGCGCCGTCCCAGGCGAGGAAGGAGGACATTATGTCGCCGTTTGGACGGAGAAAACGGCGACGCCGACGCAATGTTACAAGCGAGAGCGCCCCTGCGACGAGGGAACGAGGCTCGCGTTTTCTTGCGACGGCAAATTGGCGGCGATCGCGTCGGCTTGTAAAGGCGATAAAATATACGTTTACGACGCGGCGACGTTCGCGCTTTTGAAGACCGTTCCTCTGTTCCAACCGCCTTATAAAAAGACGCCCTCCGGGGTAACCGTCAAGTCGTGCTGGATTTCCGCCGAGCTCGTTTTTTCGCCCGAGAAAACGCGGGAAACGTCGGTAGCGATTCCCGACGCCTCCGGTTATTTAAGGTTATGCGACGTCGCGACGGAACAAGTCGAAGAATATTGCGGGTTGCGTAACGGGGCGATGATAAATTTCTTCGCGTTCCTTCCTTCGAACGACGACGTCTTGCCGCAAGCAAACGACGCGTCGGGCGATGTTGCTCGACGTTGGATTGTCGGCGGCGTCGACCGTTTGAGCGTCGGAGGGCCCGAGTCGAACGCGGCGACGACGTATTTTTTCAAGGACGATATATCTTGGGAACACATATGGTTAGGGAAACGACGTCGCGTCCTAAGCGTCGCGGCGCGAGGCCCGAAAGAAGGGCGAGGCAAAATCGTTATTCGGCCCGAAACCTTGGACGGCCCGCGCGAAGAATCCTTTCAGAAGATTCCCGGGACGGTCGCCTGCCTGCGTTATTCCGAGCGCGACGACTTGGTCGGAATGGGCCTAACCGGCGGCGGTATATTGCTTTGGAACGTCAAAACGCGTTCTCTTTTCGGCAAAATTCCAAGCGGCGGCGACCTTATTTGGGCGATGGAGTTTTCGCCCGTCGAATCGTCGTTAACCGTTTTATACGCGAACAATAGGGTTGTCGATTATAGATATGACGTTTTGTAGATGGTCTGCGACGTCAAAGGCTTGACATTAATTCAACGACGCCGTTTAACCGTCGCGTTCGCAAACCCGTCCTTGCGCGCGCTCGTTGCAACGCTCCTGGAATCGGTCGGTTGACGATTAGCTCCAATAATAGTTTGCAAGGTTTTAAAATTGCGCGCTTTATGGAAACGGATCGCCGGTCGACGGGATTTGCCGAATCCGCTTTAAGCGCCGAAAAGTGGAGCAAGGAAGAGAAAAACGACGACGAGCATGTGTCGTAACTTATTGAAAATAAAAGATTAATCTCAAAGCGAACGCGCGCGAACGCAACTTTGGACGGCGTTAAGACGTCGTGTAATTAACGGAAACGACGATATGATAAGACTTACGTTTTGTGGAATGGGCGGTCTCGACGTCGACGCCGAGCGCCGCCTTTGGAAAATGGGCGTTTACTGTTGGGACGATTTTCGACGTTTGCGGCGCTCGCCTTTTTCGAAATCGCGAACGCGACTGATTCTAAACGACTTAGACGAAGCGGAGCGGCGGTTGGCGTCGGGAACGGACGGCGTTCGTTGGTTTTGCGTCAAGACGCCGCCGTCGCAACATTGCCGGATTCTTCTTAACTTCCGTAAAATAGCCGTTTATTTTGACGTCGAGACGACCGGTTTGGAGCCCGACGCCGAGATAACGACGGCGACGTTTTTCAACGGCGTTCAAGTTCGCGCGTTTACGCGAGGTTTCAATCTTGACGACGCAGCGTCGTATTTTAACGAGGTTTCGTTGTTGGCGACCTTTAACGGAACGACGTTCGACCTGCCGTTGGCGCGGCGCGAATGGAATCCGGCTTGGCGCGGCGTTCATATCGACTTGCGTAAAACCTTGCGCGACTGGGGAATACGAGGCGGGTTAAAACGCGCGGCGTCGATTTTAGGCGTCGAGCGTCGCGAGGCGTCGGACGCGTCGTCGGGCGCGGAAGCGGCGGAACTTTGGCGGCGTTGGCAAGAAAACGGCGACGCCGCGGCGCTCGACAAACTTCGGCGTTATAATCGCGACGACGTTTTGTCGCTTGCTGGAATCGCTCAAATTTTATGCGACGAATCGATGAGCGGCAATATCTTTTATCGTTCGTCTTTCTAAGCCAAGCGTCGTCGCGGTCGCGAGCGTCACCTTTTAAAAGAGACGTATCTCGTTGTTTTGACGTTAATTAGCGGCATATCGCTTAGGGTTTGCGACTGGTCGCCGCATTGCGGAGTCGGCGTCGCTTATCGTTTGACGTTCGAACGGCGCTTGCGTAAATTGCGTTGCGGTCCGCTCGGCGTTTCACGCGTTTACGACGTCGGCGTAAAATGGTAAAGTCGCGGTTTTGCGGCTTGCGTTTTTCGGAATTTTTTATATAACAATTTCGCGTCGCGCCTTTTAGCGTTGCGAACGCCGTCTCTCCGACGTATTTTGGGGAACGCGAGCAGTTTAAAATTTGCGACATTACGTAGATTTGAGTCGCTTTTAATTGCATTTTGGGAGGGCTTTCTTCTACGCGCTGCGGGAGGCTCCGACGTACATTAACCGCCGCGATTACGGTTATTTCTTTTTTCTACGCGCTTAGCGAGGCTCCGAGTTTAATATCGAGCGTTATTCATTTTGGAACCAACTTACAGAAACGGCAAGAGGTTGCAAATGAGAGCGTTTCTAAGCCAATTTAAGCGTTTTTCAGCGAACCCGGAAACGTCCCCCAACGCCGAAAATCGCGTTAACCGCAATAAAAAAAGCTTTAACGACGAATCGCTAAAGCCCTAAAAGAGTCAAAAAGCACGCCCGGGGGTTGTTTGAGATTTCGGCGTTACTGTTTGAAATTACTAGACTTCTGGATTCTGTTAAGATTAAAAAGGCACGTGAAAACGCCCTTCTGCTAGATATTTCGGCGCTGCGAGAGGGTTCGCAAGCGTCTTTCTTGACCTGCTCTCTGCCGCCCCCTCCGTCGCCGTTTCGGTCGCTCGCCCAACAGGCGCGAGAACGATTTTGATAACGCAACGTTCAGCGGAGCGCCGCAAAATTTGCGCGACTCAAAAAAAATCAAAATTTTTTCGCGAAAAAATTTTTAAGGCGAAGCCGCTTTTTTTTGACCAAGCGGAAATTTTGTAGAGCGAAGCGAGCCGCGCTCGGGCGACCGAAACGGAGACGGAGGGGGCCCCCCTCTGTTGTTGCGAGGGAGCGGAAAACCGGCAAGCGCGAACCGCCGAACCGCTCCGCGCCGCCTTCGGATCGAATTGGAAAGAAGAATTTCAACAGGCTTAAATCTATTTAAAGGTGGAGTAATGAGAAAAGGCAATAAGATTTTTGAAGCGTTGAGCGCAAACTTCGAACGCGCTAACTCTCCGTTTAGCATTGGTTGCGTTAAGTCGGACGAATCGGCGGCGCTCGACGAACTTTTCGCGTTTCCGGAAACGATAACGCTTCCCCTGTTAGACGTCGACGCGCAACAACTGCGCGACGCCGCGACCGGCGCGGCAGTAGTCCCGCGGGCTGCGTCCTCGCGGGACGCTGCGACCGGCGCGGCGGGCCGCCTCGGCCCCCCGACAACTAACAGGGGGGCCTTCACACGTATTAACCCCGATTCCCAACCCACAACCCCCGACGAACCTTCTCGCGTCGGTTTCGCGAAACGTGCGGGGGCGGAGTTTGACGGCCTCGCAAACGTCGAATATTACGGCGGTTACGACGGCGGATGTGAAATCGGCTATTACGGAAAGTGGGGCGAAGACCCGGAAACGGGCGACTCGTTCGCCGACGACTTGGAGCCGCGACTTGCCGCCTTGAAGGAACAAGCGACGAAGTGCGAAGGCGAAGCGGTCGCGACAATCGACTTGGCCGGCTCGAAGTTCGTCGTCGGCCCGCGCGGTTCCGGCGGTCGCGGTTGCACTTACGCCTATATCCTTAAAGGCGAAGGCGTTACGTTGCTTATTCATAACAACCCCAAGGGCGATATTCAACCGATTCGCGTTCATTTCGGTTTCTCGATTCTGCACGGCAAGAGTTTTTTCGGCGTCGTCGATTGGGTTGAATATCTTTTGAAAGAAATCGGCTTTGAAATTGAACGCTCGTTAGTAAGTCGCGTCGATTTGCAGGTTACGCTGACCGTCGACCCTCAAATTTTGTTCGCGGCAATCCGTAACGGGCAAAGCGTCGCGTCGGCTCGCGGTCGCAGGTGGGAGGAAAAAGGCGGTCGCGTCGAAACGTTCACCGCCGGAAGCGATACGCAAATTTGCATTTACGACAAACAGCAAGAGCTTCTAGTTAAACAAGATACGGCGAAGACGGCGGCGGTTTTTTCGATGTTTCAAAACGACTTTTCCGACTTAACCCGCGTCGAATATCGTTTGAGACGCAAGGCGTTAAAAGCGGTGGAAATCCATACTGTGCAAGACTTAAAGGAGAAAGAAGCCGATTTAATCGACTATTTGACGACGCGCTGGTTCCGGATTTTGAACTGTCGACCGTCGAAAGGCAACGAAACGCGTTACAAGGCGCACCCGGTTTGGAAGCTCGTAACCTATGCATTTAAAACGGTTTTCGACGAACAAAACGACGTCGACGAAGGCGACAAAAAGGAGCGAGGACGTCGCGACCCGAATATAGTTCGATGCGAACCGGAGGAACTCGTTTCGCAAGCGGTCGGCGTTTTGGCGAGTTGGATTTCGAAAAAGTTCGGCTATCAAAAGGATATTAAAAAGGTGTGGCGTTGTGTAACGGAGTTGTTGGAACTTCATTTGCCGCAAATATTTAAGAAGGCGAACTACCGAGCGCGCAAGACGGAGCTTGAAAAGGGCGTTTTCGTCGAGTCGTCGGACTCGCTCGCCGAGATGGCGGACGTTTCGGGCGGTTTCGGCTTCGACGATTGCGGCGGCGGTCGGTCGAGCGTTTTGGAGTGGTTGAAAGAGGCGGTCGTTTCCAACCCGACGAAGCGGCTTCCGTCGTTGACGCCGCCCGTTCCTTCGCCGGTTCCGTTTTAGTAAGTTATGGACTGGCAACAGATAAAGAAACGCGTTTCGCTCGTCGAGATACCGGGAATGGAGCCTTTCGACGTTCGCGACAAGATGGCGCAATATATGGCGACCATCGCCGAAAATCGACGCCGCTTCGCCGAACGCAAGCCGCGCTATTTGAACGGCCTTCCGGTCGACGAATCGGACGAAGACGGCCCTTTGTACCCGCCGCCCCCTCCGCCGGTTCGCCGGAAGCGGCGACCGCCCGCGACGTTGTTCGATTGGGACGATTTTTGAAAAAATCTAGCGTCTTGCGAAACGCCCGCTTGACGCATAGGATTTTATCGGGTATTATATGGTTTGGGTTGCTATCGCGCATTATGGAAGCGCTGAAATAGTAGATGAAATTAGTAGTGATTGTGAATAAGAAAAAATTGAAAACTAAGTAGCTAAAATAATAAAATGACGGTAAAGAAGAGAAAAAATAAAATCTCCATTTCCGTGACGATAGACCCAATTTCGTATAAACGCGCTAAAAAACTTGTCGACGCCGGAAAACGTGAAAACGTTTCGCGAATTGTTGACGAGTGCTTGAGCGGCTATTTGCACATTATCGAAGCAAATTGTGGAAGTAAGTTTGTTCCAGCGGAAAACAAACGAAGTTTCACGGAAGCTATTATCGCGATGATAAAAGCGGTAACGGATGCCGATTTGCTCGGCGAAACGCTTGCGCTTTGCTATGACAAAAAGCTAATTCAAGAGCAAGTCAAGAAATTAGGCGAATTTTGTCAAAATCGTTACGGAGAAGACGGCGAAGAAGACAACGACGAGACGCTTAGCGCGGAGGAGAATATCGTCAAACACGAATAAAAAGGGGGCCGTTATGGCCGGTTCTATTTACAAACGAAAAAACGGTTACTTGGCTTTCAATTTCATCGCGCCCGACGGGAAAAAGCGCACTTGGTACTTCACGAAAGAATATACTCGCGAAGACGCCGAGAGTTTGCGCGTTTTTATCGTCGAACTGTTGAAATTGCGCTCGTTGGGCGTTACGCCGAACGCCTTGCAATTAGAGCGGATTCAATCGACGCCGACGCGCGTGCAAAAACGCTTGTTTTCTTTGAATATTGTCGAAGAAACCGCCGTTTGCAAGTATGTGCCGACGCTCGCCGAGTTCTGCGCGGAATACGTCGGAACGCGAACGGGGTTGAGCGCAAGCGCGAAGTCGAAAGACGAAACCGTTATTACGAAACTTCTGCTTTATTTCGGGGCGGAAACGCGCCTTGACAAAGTAACGCCTTGGGAGGCGGAAAAATTTTGCGCTTGGCTTCGTCGACCGGTCGCCGAGGGCGGACGCGGCAACGCTCCGACGACTTTCGGGCGAGAATTGCGGGATTATAAACGCATTTTCCGCAAGGCGATGAAGGCGGGTTTCGTTAAAGAAAATCCGTTTGAAGACTTGAAAGGCGGGGGAAAACAGACGGACAAACTGCGTCAAAAGTACGTCGAACGAAAGCGGATTTGGTCGATTTTGGAACGTCTCGACCCGGTGAAAGACGCGGATTTACGTTTTGTCGTCGCGTTGGCGCGGTTCGGCGGTTTGCGGATTCCGTCGGAAGTTCGCCGGTTGAAGTTTGCGGATTTTGACTTTGAGGAAGGGTTTTTCTATATCGACGAAAAGACGAAAACCGGCGCTCGTCGGGTTCCGCTTTTTCCGGAGATTCGCCGCGAACTTGAACGGTATCGCGCGGCGACGGGGCTTGAAAGCGGGCTTGTTTTTCCAAAATTGCTTACGAAACGGAATATCGGAACGAAACTTCGCAAACGTCTGAAGAAGATGGGCGAGCCGGTTTGGCCGAAAATTTTTGTCAATCTTCGCGCGTCGTTGATTACGGACTTGGTCGCGATGGCGCTTCCGGAAGCGACGATTTCGGCTTGGGTCGGCAACTCGGACGAAGTGCGGCGTTGCCATTATATTATGCAACGCGAAGAGGACGAACGCCGGGCGATCGCCGCGATTTTGGAATCGGAAGTCGAAACGCCGTTTGTCGACGCGACCGCTTGGAAGGCGAAAAGTACCTCCCAAAGTACTCTAGAGGGCGTTGGGGAGCCGGAAAGTTTGAATTTTGGATTTAAAAACAGGTTGGAAGACGGGTTTTCAAATATGCGCGACGAACGGGCGACTTTCGCGGAAAACGCGTCCTTTTCGGCGCCGCCGCAAGGGTGGAGTTACGCCCCGTTTTGCGAACTTATCGAGGAGGAGTTAAGCAACATAATTAACGCTCCTGAAAGCGATTACGACCCGGAAGACCCATTTTTCGACGAAAACGAACCGACGCCGTTTGAACGGGGATACGAGAAAATTTTAGCGATTCTAAAAGCGGCGAAAGAGGGAGAAGAACGCTTGTACGAGTATGTTCGCCAACAAGCGGAGTTTCTCGGAATTACAGGGAAGCACGCCCGGGGGGAATCGAACCCTCAACCTGCGGATTAGAAGTCCGCTGCTCTATCCAATTGAGCTACGGGCGCAAACGTCGCAAATTACGCAAAATGTCCGAACGATAAAACGAACGAAAAAGTTTTGGTAATTTTCAACAAACCGTTATTATTTTAACGCGTTTCGACGTTTCGACAAGGGGGAGCGAGACGATTTTGACGTTTTTCGTTCGTTTCTCCGCTAAGAAATGAAGTCGCGTTTAGGGGAAACTGCGCCGTTAAAGTTTGCGTAATTTCCTCAAAACGCCGCGTTGGTCGAAAATTTCAAACGAGCGCGGCGTTTCGGTTGACGCGGCTTGTTAAACTTGTCTAAATTAACGCGTTTTCTCGAATTTAACGCTTGCGCGACTTGCTTAGCTTGCCTAAGTTAACGCGTCTGCTTGTGTTTGTCGATTTACGCGGCTTGTTAACGTTGTCTAAATTAACGCGTCTGCTTGGACTTGTTGATTTACGCGGTTTGTTTAGCTTGCCTAAATTAACGCGTCTTCTCGAATTTATCGATTGGCACGGTTTGTTTAGCTTGCCTAAATTAACGCGTTTACTCGAATTTATCGATTTACGCGGCTTGTTTAGCTTGCCTAAATTAACGCGTTTACTCGAATTTATCGATTGGCACGGCTTGTTTAGCTTGCCTAAATTAACGCGTCCACTCGAATTTGTCGAGGATATACGGCGCCAAGCCTTCCAAGTCCGGATCGGCCCCGATTCCCGGCTCGTCCCAAAGTTCGACGGCGCGGTACGGACGCGGCGGCTCTTGGGATTCCGCGTCGAGCGGCGGCGTTACCTCGACCGCGGCCAACGGAGCGACCGGATCGAACGCCAAAATTTCGTCCAAACGCTGATAGTCGGTCGGCAAAACAAAGTTTGACGTCGACGCGAGCGCCGCCAAATGCCGATAACCAAGCGACGACTGAAGATCAAAACCGCCGTAACAGGTTATTTCCTTCGACGCCGCGAACTCCGCGACGCGACGCGCTTCCCAGTGCCCGCCGACGCGACCCGGTTTCAGGCAGACGACGCGGCACGCCTCCAAGTCGAACGCCATCGCCGCGTCTTCGAGCGACTCGATCGATTCGTCCAAGCAAATCGGCGTTCGCATCGATTCTTTCAGCATCGCGTGCGCGACGAAGTCCTTCGCCGACAACGGTTGCTCGACGCAATTCAGGAAGAAATCGTCCATTCGGTACAGGGTGTCCGAGTGCTTTTCGAAGTCGAGCCCGCCCTCCACGTCGACTTGGAGCTGCAACCAAGACGGCGTGTCGAGCCGCGCGAAATTGAGAATTTGCACGTTCCAACCCGGACGGATTTTCAACGTTAGGCGAGCGAAATTTTCGTCGGTCGCTCGTTTCATCTCGTTGAAAAATTCGTCTTCCTCGATGAAACGGTCGAACGTCAAGCCGACTTTCAACGGTTTCTTTTCGCCGCCGAGCGTTTGCCAAAGCGGTTCGCCGCGAAGTCGAGCGTTCAGGTCTTGCCAAGCGAGTTCGGCGACGCCGCGCGCTTGACGGTTGCCCTTAATCGACGCGAAAATATCGGCGAACGATTCGGCGCGGTCGACGTATTGCGCTTCGGTCAAGAGCGGAAGAATCACGTCGCGAGCGGTCAAGTACGTCGCGCCGCTCCATTGCTCGGTTAAGAGCGGGGAATTGCCCGGAGCGACTTCGCCCCAACCGGAGACGCCGCCGCTTTCAATGCGGAAAAGAACCGTTTCGCAAAATTCCGTCGGAGCGTTCGAGACGCGAAGCGGTTTTTTTAACGGGAGACGAACCAAATAACCTTCCAAACGGTCGAAATGCATTGACGAAAACTCCAAAAACGTTGCGGAATTTGTTTAACGACGTTAAAAAGCGGCGAAAAAGCCCAAATTTTGTCGATTCGGACGCCGAAACGCCGAAACCGTCCTTATTTTACCAAACGACGCGGACGATTGCAAGGAACTTTTTCCGTTTCGGAACGATTTTATCCCGTTTCTCCGTCGGCGGAAAAGTCGCGAACGTCGGCGACTCTTGCGGCGGCGGCGAAATTACGATATAATTAAAGGGCGTTTGCGCGACATGGTTCGCCGTCGAAAACGCCCTTATTAATATAACGTCAAATTTCGGAGAACGACGAACGATGCAACCGACCCTTTTCGACGACCAGCGGCCCGTTTGGGAGACGGTCGAGGACGAGCGCGATATCTTGATCGCCGAAGTCGCGTTTCCGGACGGGCCGGACGGAACGTTCGATTACAAGGTTCCGGAGCGGCTCGAAGAGCGGGTCGTTCCGGGCGTTCGCGTTTCGGTTCCGCTCGGGACGCGGAATCGGCCGGTTTGCGCTTACTGCGTCGGGGTCGAGCGGCGACTCGAACGCGAAAAGCGTCCGGCGTTGGGGGAAAAGAGCGAAAATGGAGAAAATGGCGAAAAAAAGCGTTTTCGCTTGAAGGAGGTCGCGTCGGTCGTCGACGCGGAGCCGCTCCTTTCGCCGAAGATGTTGGAGTTGGCCCGTTGGCTTGCGAAGCGGTATCTTTGCCCGCTCGGAACGACGTTGGAAGGGATTCTCCCCGCCGGAGTGCGCGACGCGGCGACCGGAACCCGCTTGACGACCGTCTTGACGCTCGCTCCCGACTTCGAAGCGCGGTTGGCGAAAGTCGACGCGGCGAAAAAGAAGCGGCAAGTCGACCTTTTAACGCCGAAACAACGGTTCGTTCTCGAAACGCTCCGCCAACTGGAAGACCCGCCGACCGTCGCCGAGTTGGCCCGTTGCGCGAAATGCTCGACCGTCCCGATTATCGCGCTCAAAAATCTCGGAATCGTCCAAACGAAGCGCGTCCGCCGAACGAGCCGCTTTCTCGACGAGGCGCTCGCGACCGATAAAAAAGGGGAAAACGGCGATTACGACGGCGCTCGCTTGACCCTTACCGACGATCAACAGAAGGCGCTCGACCGAATTTTGACGGCGTTGCGCGAGGAACAAGCGCCGACGTTCCTCCTGCGCGGCGCGACCGGAAGCGGCAAAACGGAGGTTTACATCCGCGCCATCGAGGAGGTCGTCTCGTACCGCAAACAGGCGATCGTTCTCGTTCCGGAAATCAGCTTGACGCCGCAGACGGTCGGGCGGTTCCGCGAGCGATTCGGCGACGTCGCGGTTCTGCACAGCCGACTGACCGACGTCGAGCGAAAGGCCGAATGGGAGAAGATCGCGAGCGGGCGAGCGCGAGTCGTCGTCGGAGCGCGGAGCGCCGTTTTCGCGCCGGTTCCGCGACTCGGCTTGATCGTTATCGACGAGGAACACGAGACGTCGTTCAAACAGGACGTCGCGCCGCGCTATCACGCTCGCGTCGTCGCTCGGTACCGCGCCGACCAAGAGAACGTCCCGCTTTTGCTCGGCTCCGCGACGCCGTCCCTTGAAAGTTGGCGAAACGCGCAAATGAAGCGGTACGAGCTGTTGACGCTTCCGCGTCGGGTTTGCGAACGCCCGCTTCCGCCGGTTCATATCGTCGACATGCGCAGCCGCGTCGCGACCGGCTTCGCTCGCGGCTCCATTTGTCAACGCTTGTTCAAGGAGATGAACGACGCGCTCGACGCCGACCCGACGAATCAAATCGTTTTGCTCTTGAACCGACGCGGCTTTTCGACCCATATACAGTGTCCGAGTTGCGGCGAAACGCTAAAATGCCCCGAATGCGACGTCGCGCTGACGCATCATATAACGCAACAGATCGCGCTTTGTCATTACTGCGATTATCAAATTCCGGCGCCGAACGCTTGCCCGTACTGCGGTTTCGCCGGGATTAAATACGGCGGCTTCGGGACGCAAAAGCTCGAGCGGGAGTTGGCGGCGCGTTTCCCGGACGTTCCGATTTTGCGGATGGACGCCGACACGACGCAAGCTCGCGACGCGCACGAGCGGGCGTTGGGGGCGTTTCGGCGCGGCGAATATCGGATTTTGCTCGGAACGCAGATGATCGCCAAGGGGCTCGACTTCCCGAACGTCGTCTTGGTCGGAATTATCAACGCGGACGCGGCGCTCCATTTGCCCGACTTCCGAGCGTCGGAGCGAACGTTTTACTTGATCGTGCAAGCGTCGGGACGGGCCGGACGCGGCGAGAAAGAGGGGAAAGTCGTCGTGCAGACGTACAATCCGGAGCATCCGGCGATTCGCGCCGCAATGGCCGCCGACTATTTGGGGTTCGCTCGCGAAGAGTTGGCCGAGCGGCGCAAATTCGCGTATCCTCCTTTCTTTTCGGCGATTAGGTTCGTCGTTCGCGGCCCGGACGAACGGGAAACGGCGGAGTTTGCCAAGACGTTGGGGGCGGAGTTGCGAGCCGCTTGTCGCGCCGTCAACGAGGAACTTGGGTTCGTTCCGCCGGAGCGTCGGGCGCCGTCGACCGACGAAGAGGACGCCGAGCGAACGAGTCGCGACGCGGCGGGACGGAATATAGTAACGCAGGAACCGCGCCGCCGACCGCCGCTTCTGGCGAAAACGTTGGGGCCGGCCCCGGCGCCCTTTGCGAAATTGCGCGGCGAATACCGTTTTCACCTGCAAATGATCGGTTCGCCCGGCGAACTCTTGCGCGAAGCGGCGCGCCGCGTCGTCGACTCAAAACCGAAAGCTCCGCGCGACGTCCGTTGGATCGTCGACGTCGACCCGCTCGAAATGCTTTGACGGCGGCGCCGAGGTTGCGCGACGACGGCGACTCGCGAGAAAATAGGAGGTTTGAGAAGAACGCGGGGAATAGGAGGAACGACGGCGACGGCAAGTTGGGCGGTTTGCGTCGGACGGCGAAAAGACGCGTTTTGCGGCGTTGGCGAAGAGTCGAACGGTGGCGTCGATTTTGTCGCCGTCGACGCGCGAAATATCGAAAAAAATGGGGCGGCGCGCGGCTTCGGAGAAAAAATCGTCTTGACGTCGGCGCCGCTTTTTCTTATCATCCCGACGAAAAGAAGACGAGGGCGCAAGACGCGGAAGGTTGCGGACAAAAGAATAAATAAACGAAAGGCCGCAAACTTTCGCCGTCTTACCGAGATTAACGTCGCGCCGCGTCGCGTTCGCCGACGAGCGGTTTTACGCGAAAAAAATCGAAAAATTTTGAGAAAATCGCCTTAAAATCCGCGTCTAAGCGCTGAAGTTTGCGGGGCGATTGCGTATAATAAAAAAGACGCGTTTTGGAGCGCGTCGAATTTTGAGTTTGTCGGTTCCGACCGACGCAACGACGAAGGATTTTTGCAGATGTCGATTCAACCTAGAAACGGAACGCCGATTTCGCTGGCCGTCTTGCTCGAAGGGGAAAACGTCGCGCCTTACCGCGAGACGCCGATCGCCTCTTGCGGCGTCGACGCGAGCGAAACGTTTCGCGACGGGCTCTTCGTCTGTAAAGAATCCGACGAAAACGCGGCGCTCGACGCGATAACGACCGCCGCCGCCAACGGCGCCGTCGCCGCCGTCGTCGCGAAAGGCGATTGGGAAGCAAAGTTGACGACCGCGCTTGAAAAGAGCGGCGTCGCGACCGAAGACGGAGCGTTTCAAGTCGTTTTCGTCGACGATCCGCGTTCCGTTTGGGCGCGAACTTGCCAAGCGTTCCAAGACTTCCCGGCGCGCAAGTTGAAGACGATCGCCGTTACCGGGACCGCCGGGAAAACGTCCGCGTCGTATATTATCGGCGGGATGTTGGCCGAAGCCGGGCGCTCGGTCGGGCTGATCGGTTCGCTCGGCGTTTACGACGGTAAAAAGTTGGCGCCGCTGAGCGAAACGACGCCGGAGCCCGCCGCGTTGGCCGAGTTGTTGGCGCGAATGGTCGACAACGGTTGCAGCTGCGCGATTATCGAAGCGTCGTCGGTCGCGTTGGCCGAACGTCGGTTGGAAGGAATCGAGTTCGACGCCGTTTGCTTGACGAATTTGCGCCGCGATCACCTCGACTATCACCGCACCGTCGATCAATATCGACGCGTTAAAATGCGGATTTTCGACTATTTGAAGAAAGACGCGATCGCGATTTGCAACGTCGACGACCGCGTTACCGACGCGGCGTTGCACTTGATCAACTGTCCGACGTTGACGATCGGGATTCAGCCGACCGAGTGCGCCGTCGCCGGTCGTCCGGTCGAGCGTCAACGCGGCGAGCAGACGTTTTACATCGTCGCCGGAACGGACGGCGCGCCGGTTCGTTCGCGCATCGTCGGGAAAGAGCATATTTACAACTGCTTGGCGGCGGCCGCTTTAGGCGTCGCTTGGGATATCGACTTGAAAACGATCGCTCGCGGCGTCGAACGCGTCGAGTACATTCCGGGACGGATGGAGCAAATCGACTGCGGCCAACCGTTCGGCGTTTACCTCGACTGCGCGAGTTCGCCGGAATCGTTGACCGAAACGATCGAAACGTTGCGTAGCGTCGCCGGAACCGGGAAAATTTACTGCGTGTTGAGCGCGCCGAACGATTCGGACCGCAGCAAACGTCCGTTGATGGGACGCGCCGCCGAGTCGACCGCCGATTACGTCGTCGTTACTCGGGGGAACCTGCCGCAAGCGCGAGCGCAAGAAACGCTCGACGACCTTTTACACGGATTCAAAAATCCGGAACAGGCGAACGTGATCGCCGACCGCAAAGACGCGATTATTTGGGCGTTGTCGCAAGCCGGTCCGGAAGACGTCGTTCTCGTCGTCGGACACGACGTCTCGACGCTCGACGACGTCGACGAAAGTTTCGTCGCCGACCGTCAATTTATCCGCCATTGGCTTTACGAAAACCAACCTTGCTTGGAACAGTATTGGTATTAGTCGGCCGATAATCGAACGGCGTCCCGTTTTTGAGCGCGGACGTCGGCGAAAAAAACAAAAAACCGGCGAACGTCGAAAAGGCGTTCGCCGGTTTTGCGTTAGCAAGGAAGAAAGAGACGGGGAACGCCGTCGAGTTGGCGAGTCGCAGGTTTTGCGTTATCGGCGAGTTAAGAACGGCAAAACGCGTCGAGTTGGCGGGCGACGCGGCCTTGCGTTTTAGCGCCGATTATTGCCGCTTGAACAGTTTGTCGATTTCTTGAACGGAAAACACGAGCGTCGACGGGCGCCCGTGCGGGCAGT
>JAZNJF010000185.1:0-11009 GCA_045577885.1 Thermoguttaceae bacterium
TTTACTTCCAACTTTACCATAAAACCGTCTGCTTAAACGCTTTCGGCATGACGGAAGAAGCGTTCGCCGCGTCGTGGCTCTCGAACGGCGGTTTACAACTCGTCGCAAGCGTCGCCCTGACGACGGTCGGCTGGCTCGCCGTTACCTTCCTGACGCCTCCGGACGACAAGGAAACGCTCCGCGAGTTCGTCCGCAAGACGCGCGCCGGAGGCCCCGGTTGGCGCAAGGTTTACGAAGACGCCAAACGCGACGGCGTTTCGCTCGAAGGCGAAGCCGACAAATGGCCGGTTCCGCTCGGAATCCTTTGCAGCGTCGTCGGTTGCGTTTCGATTTACGCCGCGCTCTTCGGAACCGGCGCGTTCCTTTACGGCGACTTCGTTCTCGGCGGCGTTTTGACCGGCGTCGCGGTCGTTAGCGGCGGCGTCCTTTGGGCTTGCTGGAAGAAGATGGAAGCGGTCGCCGCGTCGAACGAACCCGAGGCGGCGCAAGAACTTAGCAAAGCCGAATAACGGCGAAAAACCGGACGCTTAGCGAAACCGCCCGAGCGTCCGGCGCTTCTTCTCCGCTTAATAAAAAACGAGCGACGTTCGCGAAACGCCGCTCGTTTTTTTGTTATTGACGCCGCGTCGTTTTCCCGGTATTACGCCGCGTCGTTTTTCAGATATTACACCGTATAGAGCCGCCGCTTTTTCGCCGACTTGCCGTTACTTTCCGTCGCCTCAACGTTTTTTTTCGGCGTTTCCTCCGTTATTTCCCGTCGCCGACTTTCGGAACGTCCGCGATTTTAACGGTTTGGAAGATCAGCCCCCCGAGCGTTTCGTAAAGCGCGCCGACCGTTTCGTCGTCGATCTTCACGAGGGACGAATACCCCCAGCCGCCCGGACGATAAAGCGTCAGTTCGCGGTCCCAAGTCGTTCCTTCGTCGGCGCTTAGTTTAAGCGTCATGTCGACGCGCCCGTTCTTCGAGTTCGGGTTCATGAACGCGAGGCAATCGCTTTGATCGCCGTCGAGCGTCGACAAAAACCGGATCAAACTCGCTTGACAAATCGGCTCGACGAGCGTTTTTTTCGACGTCGGGTGTTCGACCCAAGTCTCGCCGAAATCGCGAGTTAGCGCGACCGACCGCGCGCGCCCTTCGAAGTTGCGCATATTCAACATCAGCGCCCCGTCGTTCAGCTCGACGACCTGCGCTTCGCAAGTCATTCGAACGGCGCCGTTCCCCGCTTTCCAACTTTTCCCGCCGTCGCCGCTCCAAACGAGCGTCGAGAACCAAACGCCGTTTTCATCGATAAACTGCGCCGGGAAAACGAGTTGGCCGCCGCGCGTCGCGATACCGCAACCGGGCCCTTGGAACAAAATGCGCCAATTTTTATCCGGCGCCGCGACGTTCGTTATGTCGATCGGTTCGCTCCACGACGCGCCGTCGTCGTCGCTGTACGACAAAACGAGACGCCCGGACGTCCCGATTTTCAGCCCCGGTTGCGACGCGTGAATCGACTTGCCGTTATGCGCCCAAAGCGCGGCGATCCAAACGCGCCCGGTTTTCGGGTCGACGAGAATCGCCGGATCGCCGACGCCCTCTTTCGCCGGGTCGGGCCCGTCGTAATTAATCGCGATTTGCATCGGCTCCCAAGTTTTGCCGCCGTCGAAACTCCGCGAACACGCGACGTCGACGTTCGCCGGAAGGTCTCTCGCGTCGTTCCAACGAGCGTCGTAAACCGCGATCAACGTTCCGTTTAGCGTTTTAACGATTCCCGGAATGCGGTACTTGGCGACGCCGTCCCAACCGGAATCGCGAACCAAAACGCCGAACCGATATTCGAGCGACGTCGCGTCAAACGCCGTCGTTTTCCCGTCCGCCGCCTTCGCGACCGCCTCCTTCGTCCCGATTTTCACCTTGTCGCCCGGCCCGGCGTTTTTCGACGCAAACGCCCAAATTTCGACGGTTGCGAGATTCGTCGCGTCGGTCGGCGCAAACGTAAACTCCGCCGCGCCCTCGTTCGCGCCGTCGATTTCGACGCTTCCCAATATCAGTTCGCCGGAACGCAACTCCAACCTTTTCAACAACTTAACATTCGAAACATCGACGACGACGCGTTCCCAAGTCGCCCCGCCCTTCACGTTCAGCGTCGTTACTTTCGTCGCGATCTCCGAACCGTCCGACGCGATCAAAATCGGCTCTTCGGCGCGACTCGGCGTCGCGACAATCGCAAACGCCGCCGTTTTCTCGCCGTTCTCAACTCCTTGCGTCGCAACGTTTGCAACGTTGTTGGCGATAACCGTCCGCCCGAACGCGCCGTCCAAAACGCCCGCCAACCCGACGACGCAAAGCGCCGCCGCCAACCTTTTACCGTTTTTCTTCATCGTCGTTTCTCCTTTTTTCTCGTTCGACGCCAAACGCAACCGCTTGCGCCGCCGACGTTTGTCAACGCTAAAATCGCTTCGAAAGCGTTCTTGGCCTTCGCTTTTCCTTATTTTACCCAAGAAGCGCGTCAAAATCAAGAGCCGTCGACGAAAAGCGCAAATCGTTGCCGCGCCGACGTTTAAAAAACGCCAAGAAACAAAAAAGGCGTCCGCCGCGCTCGGCCTTTTGACGCGGCGGACGCCGTTCGCTCGGTTTCCCGAGTCGTTCGGTCGTCCCGGAACTTGCGCCGAAACTCGACGCAAGCTCGTTTTCGGAACGTCGACGCGAATTTCGCAACCCGCGCCGCTTCAAGCGGTTACAACGCTAGCTTTTAACGTTCGCCGCTTAAAATTCTTTGCTTAAACTCAACCGAAGTAGCGTTTGAGCAAACCGGCGAACCCGGCGCCGTGGCGCGCTTCGTCTTTCGCCATTTCGTGAACGGTGTCGTGAACGGCGTCGTAATTCAATTGTTTAGCGCGTTTAGCGATTTCGAACTTGCCCGCGCAGGCGCCGGTTTCGGCTTCGACGCGCATTTGCAGGTTCGTTTTGGTGCACGGAACGACGACTTCGCCGAGGAGTTCCGCGAACTTGGCGGCGTGTTCGGCTTCTTCGAACGCGTAACGTTTGAACGCGTCGGCGATTTCCGGGTAGCCTTCGCGTTCCGCTTGGCGGCTCATCGCGAGGTACATCCCGACTTCGGTGCATTCGCCCATAAAGTTCATGCGCAGACCTTCGACGATTTCCTGATCTTCGACCATACCGTCGCCGATGGAGTGAACCGTCGCGAAGGAAAGTTCGCCGCCGTCGACTTTTTCGGCGAATTTCGAAGCCGGAGCTTTGCATTGCGGGCAGTTTTCCGGAGCCGCGTCGCCTTCGTGAACGTAACCGCAAACTTGGCAGATGAATTTCTTCGTCTTTTCCATTATTATTGTCCTTTCGCGCTAAATTCCGTTGCAATTTTCAACGTTTTTAAATGTTCTTACAAGCCGCCGACGTTTTTTCTCCCTGAAACGTCGACGCTCGTCTTTATATCGACTATTTACGCTGTAAATCTTAGTTCCAATTTTACGAAGGGACGTTTTTCGCCGCCGTCGCTTAACCGAGCGTCGACGAATCGCCTCCTTCGTCTCTCGAAAACCGCTCCGCGATTTCCGCAACTTCTTAACTTTCCGCCGTTTGCAAACACTCGCGACAGACGCCGCGAATCCGCGTTTCGACGTGTTCGACGCTTCCAATTTTAACCGCCGCCTCCGGCAAGAGCGTTTCCAAATTCTCAATTTCGAAATCGTAAACGCGCCCGCACTTCGAGCAGTAAAAATGGTCGTGTCGCTTAGGGTTTGCGTCGAACCGCGCCAACACGTTCGGACGATCCATCATCGCGATCAAACCGCGCTCCGCAAAATCGCTCAAAATTCGAAAAACGCTTTCTCGCGAAATTTTGGGCAGTTCGAGCTTAACGTTTTCCCAAACGCGGTCGACGACCGGGTGTTCGGTGTTCCCTCGAAGGTACCGCCAAACGGCGAAACGCGCCGGGGTGAACTTCCAGCCGACGTTTCGGCAAAGCTCCGCAAACTCTTGAATTAACTCGTTTTGGGGATTTTTCATTTTTTTGCTCTCGCTTATTTATCCCTCATCTGCAAATAAATATAACATACATTTAGAATCTTACAAGACCTTTTTTCACTTTTTTTCCAATTTTTTTTCTTTCGACTTGCAAAAAGCGCGTTTCCCCCGTAAAATAAAGGCTCCGACGCGTTTCAAACGGTCGAAATTTCGCCGCCGACGCCAATTTTTGCGCCTCGACCGCCAATTTCCCGTTCCGCCGTCTTTCCCCAAAATTCCCCCCTATAGTAATAAGGAGAAATCCGATGCGTTTCGCGCTTTCGTTTTTGCGCCGCAACATGTTGTTATCGCTTGTTTTAACGTCGACGCTTGCCGCGTTCGTTCCCGCCGTCCTCGCCGACGATTCCGCCAAGCCGGTCGAGCGCAACCCGATCTTCCCCGGTCAAAAGGCCGACCCGGAGGTTCTCTACTCGCAAAAAACCGGCCGCGTGTACGTCTACCCGACGTCCGAGGCGAACGGTTTCCGCGTCTTCTCGACCGACAACCTCGTCGACTGGAAAGACGAAGGCCTCGTCCTGACCGACGCCGACGTCAGTTGGGAAACCCGCGCTTACTGGGCGCCGTCGATCATCGAAAAGAAAATCGACGGTAAGTTCAAGTATTTCTTCTACTTCTGCGCGAACGAGAAGATCGGCGTCGCGGTCGGCGACGACCCGACCGGCCCCTTCGTCGACAAAGGCTCCGTCCTGATCGACCGCTCGCTCCGTCCGGAAGGCCGCAACGGCGTCGAAATCGACCCTTACGTCTTCGCCGACCCGGTCAGCGGCAAAAACTACCTTTACTGGGGCAACAGCTACCTTTGCGTCTGCGAACTTAACGACGACATGACGTCGCTGAAGCTCGAAACGAAGCGCGACATTACGCCGCCCGACTTCTTCGAAGGAACTTACGTATTTTACCGAAACGGCAAATATTACCTCACTTGGTCGAAGCACGACACCCGCAGCGTCGAGTATCAAGTCCGCGTCGCGACGTCCGATTCGCCGCTGGGGCCCTTCGTCGCTCCGGAAAAAGACCATATCGTCCTTTATAAAGTCCCGGAAAAGGAGATTTACGGACCGGGGCACCACTCCTTCCTTTTCCTCCCGAACGGCGACAATTACGTCTTTTATCACCGCCTTTGCCTGCCGCTCGGCAAAAATCCTTGGGCGCGCGAAACTTGCGTCGACCGAATGTATTTCAACGAAGACGGGTCGATCAAGCCGATCGTTCCGACCCGCGAAGGGATTTCGCAACCCGTTGACTTGAAACAATTTCAAGCGAAATAACGTTCGAACGACGCCGCGTCGATTTTCCTTGTCGACGCGGCGTCGTTATTTGTCTTTTCCCCGTTCTTTTCAAGCGACGGTCGCCGTTTTTCCCGTCCGCAACCGTCGCGATTTCAACGTTTACCTTAGCGTCAAAAGGAGCCTTCGATGCCGAAACGCTTCTCGTTTTCCCGAGTCGGTCGCCTAACCCTTTTAGCGGCGGCGCTTACCGCGTCCCCGACCTTTGCCGACTCCCCCGTTTCCCCCGACGACGCCAAGTCGCCGTTCGCCGACGCGGTCGCTTTTTGGAATTTCGCCGACCTTAACGACGCCAACGTAAACGACGGCGCGGCAAGCGTTTTGCAAGCGTTCGGCGACGTCGAAATCGGCGTCGAACTCGACGAAGCCGCCAAGGCCGAGTCGCTCTTGCGCGGCGGCGACGGCAAAGTCGCCCGAATCTCCCAAGGCGGTTATCTCCGAACCGACGCGCCGCTCGGCTCCGAACTCGCCGTCGACGGTTCCGAGCTAACGTTTTGCGTCCGCTTGCGTTACGACGCGACCGTTTGGCAAAATTCGCCGATTTTCTCGAAACACGGCGGGCACGAGCGGCTCGCGTACAACCTGTACTGCCTCGACGACGCGCTCGGCGCCGAAATCGGGACGACCGGGAACAACGGCCTTCTCCGCTGTCGAGCGTTACGTTCCGAAACGCGCGATCCGGAATCCGCTCTAACCGCTTGGCGCGACGTTGTTTGTCGCGTCGACGAAGCGAAAGTCGAGCTCTTCGTCGACGGGCGTTGTTACGACGAAGACTTCGTTCTCGGGACGCTCCGCCCGAACGACGTCGCGTTGACGATCGGCGCCCAAATCGAACCGGACGGCAAAGCGCGCGCCGGTTTCGTCGGCGAAATCGACCATGTCGCCGTTTGGAATCGAGCGCTCTCAAACGCCGAAATCGCGGCGCTTAGCGGCGGGAGCGACCGAATCGACCCGCGCGAGCGAACCGACCTTGGCGACGGCGCGTCGCTCCAATATTGGACGCCGCCAAACGCTTACGGCGTCGGGGATTGCATGCCGTTTTACGTCGACGGCGTCTTCCACTTCATGTACCTCCTCGACAAGGGGCGACACGGCGCGAAAAACGGCCTCGGCGCGCACCAATGGATTCAAGCGACGTCGCCCGACCTGAAAAATTGGACGCACCGCCCGTTCGTCGTTCCGATCGACCGCCAAAACGAAGGCTCGATCTGCACCGGTTGCGTTTACTATCATAAAGGCGTTTATTACGCGTTTTACGCCAACCGCGCCGTCGAATATGAAATGCCGGACGGCGAAAAGCGCAAGACGTACGGTCTCCTCTGCTTGGCGACGAGCAAAGACGGAATCCATTTTGAGAAAAAGGGTTACGACCCGATTTTCCTCCTTCCGGACGGTTACTCCTGGGGAACGCGCGACCCGCAAATCTTCCAAGACCCGACCGACGGAACGTTCCATATGTATATTACGACGACGTATCGCGGCAAAGGCTGTTGGGCGCACGCGACGTCGCAAGACCTTGAAAATTGGACGCTTACCGATCCGGTTTACACGCACATGAACGGCGAGCCGGAGTGTCCGGACTGGTTCCGTTGGGGCGACGATTATTACGTCGTCGCGAACCACCTGAACGGTTACTACAAGACGTCAAAGTCGCCGACCGGGCCTTGGGAAGTTCCGAACGCGCCGAATATCTTAATGCCGGGGATAATTAACGTTCCGCAAACGGCGGCCTTTAAAGACGGTCGTCGCTTGGTTTGCGGCTGGAGTCGCGAGCGCGGCTTCGGCGGAAGCGCGGTCTTTCACGAGCTAATTCGCTTCGACGACGGGACGCTCGGCGAAAAATTCGTTCCCGAAATGATACCGGAGACGGACGCGCCGGTCGTTTCGGAACGCGAAATCGCCGAGTCGGAACGCGTTTGGGCGCCGCTTCCAAGTCGTTGCCGCGTCAAGTTTTCGCTCTCCTACGATCCGCAACGAATCGACACATTACGCGACGTCGTTTTCAAGTACGCCGACGGCAAAGAGTTGCGCGTCGTCTTTTCGGAGCGGGCCGTTTATCTCGGCGGTTTCAAAATCGAGCGCGTCGACATGTCGAGCGGCGCTCTTCGCTTCGATTGCGTCTTAACGTCCAATTTGATCGATATTTGCGTCGACGACAAACGGACGCTGACGGCGGATCTCCCGGCGGCGTCCGAACGCTCGTTACAACTCGCCAACGACGCCGGCGCCGCGGTCAAGGTAAAGTCGCTCGAAATTTCGCCGCTTAAAGATTAAACGCCAACTCGTTAAGCGGCAATCGGTTGCATTTTCCCGCTTAATAAAAACGGCAAGACGCCCAAACGGCCGTTCAAATTAACGGCAAGAAAACGAAACGGCGACGCGCCTTCGCAACGCGTCGCCGTTTTTTAACGCTTCACGCCGTCGCCAAACAACCGACGGCGCGCAATCGTTTATTTGTCAACCGCTTACTTCGCGGTCGTTTCGAACGTGTAAACGCCGGAACCGACTTCGAAAACGGCGGCGTCCGAACGTTTTTCGTCGACGCGGCGAGCGAAATCGCCCCCGACCGTCGCGGCGCATTCTTGCGTTTTCGCGTCGCAAGGGACGACGACGCAAGCGCTTGCGTTCGGCGGAACGACGACGTTTAACGTCAGTTTCGTTCGGGCGTCGTTCCAACGCCACTCGGAAACGATCGCGCCGTACGGCGATTCGACGACGCCGCGCGCCCAAGTCAGCGGTTCGCGACCCGGCGCCGCGATTTCGTTCAAACCGCATTTCGGCTCGACGACAAAGCGTTTGAAACCAACGCTTTCCGGCGCGACGCTCGCGACGACGACGTCCGGCGCTCCGGCGAGTTTAATCCCGCAAATCGATTGGAAGAACCAAGCCGAAATATCGCCGAACATCACGTGATTCAGCGACGTCCCCTTCGAGTCGTTCCAAGTCTCCCAAAGAGTTCCGGCGCCGTTGCGAATCCAATACCCGTACGACGGCATGTCCTCGTTCAGCGCCATCGCCAACGCGACGTCGTGTCGCCCGCCTTCGCTGAGCGTTCGCAAGACGTATTTCGCGCCCAAAATCCCGACGTCGAAACTCGTATCCGCTTTATCGACGGCGCTTAGGAGACGCGCGAAAACCGCCGCTTGCTCCGCTTCGGGCAAACCGGCGGCGACGCCTTGGTGAATCGGGCACGACTGCGCGGTAATACTCTCGACCGAGTACGCGCCGTCGCCCTTGTAAATCGCGGCGTTATACGACTTGCGAATCTTTTCGGCCAACGCGGAGTACTTTTCGAAATCGGCGTCTTTCCCGAGAACCTTCGCCGTTTGCGCGACGATTTTCGCGTCGAGGTAATAATAACCGGTCGACGTAACGTCCGCCGGCGTCGTCGTTTTCACCGGACACCAGTCGCTAAGGCCGTGCGAAACGATCCCGTTCGCCAGCTCGCGCGACGTCATGTAATCGACGTATTTCTTCATCGACTCGAACGAATTTTCGAGAACGCGCACGTCGCCGCGATAAACGTACAGATACCACGGAATCATGACGAGCGCGGAGTCCCACGCCGGGCCGTTCCCCCAAGGATAGCCCCAATCGCCGGTCGGGACGATCCCCGGCAGGTTCCCGTCGGCTTTTTGTTCGTCGCAGAGGTCGGCGATCCACTTCTCGTAACCGACGGTATTTTCCCAGTTATACATCGCAAACTCGGCGGCGAGTTGCGCGTCGCCCGTCCAACCGTTCTTTTCGCGATGCGGGCAGTCGGTCGGATACCCGGCGACGTAGTTGCCGCGATACGAGTTGAGCGTCCACTTTTGAATTTCGTTCAGAATCGCGCTCGACGATTCGAACGCCCCCGCCGACGCGAAATCGGTGTTGACGACGCAGATCGTAAAGTCTTCCGGTTTCGGCGCTTGGCGCAAGCCGACGACTTCGATAAATTGGAAGCCGTTGTAAGTAAAGCGCGGCTCGAACGTTTCGCCGTCGGCGCCGTTGCAGAAATAGAAGTCGGTTTGGAACTCGCCCTTATACCCGGTCAGGTTCGCGGGCGTTCCCTCCATAAAGTGCAGGTCGATGTACGAACGCTCGATCGCGCCCTTGCCGTCGACGCGCTCCGAATAACGGAAACGAACGACGTCCCCCGCCTCTTGCCCGTTCAGCGAAATTCGCGCCCAACCGGCGACATTGCGTCCCGCGTCGACGACCCAAACGCCCGGCGCGACTTCCTTAACGCTTTTTGCCGTAAAGGTTTCCGTTATCCGCGACGGCGCGACGTTCTGCGCGGCGAGCCGTTCGTTCGCGACTGGAGCCGGGACGACGACGGCGTTCCCCAAGATTTCGCGCTTCCAACGCCCGTCGACGATTTCGCCTTGACGGATGCAGTCGAAGAGAACCGGGCTCGTCGAGTACGTCCAGCTCGCGTCGGTCGCGACCGTTTGAGACGTCCCGTCGTCGAAGACGAGTTCGAGTTGCGCCCGAACGCGCGGGAAATCCCGCCAAGGCGCCGCATCGAAGTTCCAAGTAACGATCGAGCGGACGTCGTACCAGCCGTGCCCAAGCAGGAAGCCGAGTTCGCGGGTCGTTTTCGCCGAATTTTCCGCGCCGTTTTGGAAGCGGTCGGTAACGTCGAACACGTTGTAAAGGCAGCGACGGTCGTATCTTGTGAACGCCGGAAGCAAAACCGCGTCGCTAATTTTTTCGCCGTCGAGGTAAGCCTCGAACGTGCCGGGCGCGCAAACGGCCAGCGTCGCCGACTTGACCTTCTTCGCAACGTCGAACGACTTTTGGAAGAACGGCGAGACCGTTTCGGTTCGGCGGCGGAGTTTCCCCCAAGGCCCGGCGTCGGCGTCCGCGTACCGGACTTTCGCGGCGCTCCAAGCGTCGGACGACGCGGCGTCAAATTCAAGCCCGTTCCAGCCTTCGGTCGGTTCGAGCGACGCGCTCCAGTCGGTTCCGGTCGCGAACGAAACGACGGTTTCCGCCGGAACGCCGAAGCGGTTCGGCGTCGCTAAATTCTTAGGCGCGTTCGACTTATCGAGCGTCTTCACTTCAAGTTTCGCGATCAACGCCGTCGGGCGCGCCTTGCCGTTTCCGAATTTCGTTCCGGCGTCGTTCTTCGAATCGTTCGGAACGGCGATCGCGACGACGTTCTTCCCGGGTCGCAAATACGACGAGACGTCGACCGAGCGAAGCTGATCCGGGTTGAACGCCATCCCGATCGTAAAGCCGACTTTTGCGCCGTTTACATAAAGTTCGCACTTTTGATCGGCGGCAAAATAAAGGGTTCCGACGAGGTTTTGCGACTCGAAGTCGCTCGCCGGGCGGTCGATTTCGAACTCGCGACGGAAATATTCCGGCGCAAACCCTTGCGGCGTCTCGGTTTCCTTCTCCGACGCGATCCAAGCGGCGCCGGTCAAATCGACGTTCGGGCGAACCGTTTCCGGCTGACCGATCCACTCGCCGCGCCAATCCGCCGGGTTGACGACGCCTTGCAACCAAGTCGCCGGTTCGCTCCAAGCGCTCGCGACGTCGGCGCCGTCCCAAACGCGAACCTTCCAATAATAACGTTGCAACGACCGCAACGGCGCGCCGTTATATTCGACAAAAACGGAAGAATCGGACGCGACTTTGCCGCTGTCCCAAACGTCGCCCTCGTCCGCCGCGAGCTTTTCCGGCGTCGACGCGACCAAAACTCGATA
>JAZNJF010000186.1:0-7752 GCA_045577885.1 Thermoguttaceae bacterium
CGTCGACGAGTTCGAAGACGGCCTCAAAATTTGGGCCGGGCCGGAAGTTAAGTTAAACGGCGCAAAAATCGCGACTTACGACGACCACCGAATGGCGATGAGTTTCGCGCTCGCGGGCCTTCGCATCGACGGCGTCGAAATCGAAGACCCGGGCTGCGTCGCGAAAACTTACCCGAACTTCTTCGCCGACTTGGAAAAAGCGACGCGTCCGGTCGCCGTGTAAACCGCCGCTCAACCGCCGTTTCGCCGCGCGATTTTCCGTCGCTCGACGTTCGTTTTCATTTAACGAGCGAACGCCGAGCGGCGTTTCTTTTTGGACGCGGCAATTCAAACGATTTTCATTCTTTTCAAAGAACGTCTTTTTCTCGCCGAAATTTTCGCAAAGTCGACGTTCAAGCGCCGCCTTTTAAAAGATTATTGCAACGACGCGGAGATAATCAAAGAAGACGCGTTTTGTTTTTGAGTCGCGCCGCTTTTTTCGCGTCTTTCGCTATTTTTTTTAGAAAAATTCGAAAAAAAACTCTTTTTTCGTCTAAGGCGGGACGCCCGGTGGGCAAGGTCGACTTGACGCGCCGTTTCCCGGTGTTATTCTTGAAGATAAGTCGCGAACGCAGGCGACGCCGCTCGTTTTCGTTCGCGCCGTCGTTTGTTCGCCGTTCAAGCGCGGAAAAGCGAGAATTTCCGCCGACGTCGCGACGCCCGCCTTCCAATCGCCCAACTCGGGTTTTAGCGCGCTCGGCGAGAGGAATTACGACGCCAACCTTTAATCGCCCCCAAACGCAAGGACTCAACCGATGCAAATCAACGTTTTACTCCCAACCGGAACGCGAACGGTCGACCTCGACGAATTGAAAGAACTCGTTCGACAAGGCGTCGTGCAACCGTCGACGCTCCTCGAAACCGGCGGTCGACGCGGCAAAGCGAAAAACGTTCCCGCGCTGAAACCGATTTTCGCCGAACTCGCCGCCGCGCAAACGCAAACGCCGGAACCGCTCGTTTCCCCGTCGACCCCGACGCCGCCGGAACCGCCCGTTTTTTCGCCGATTTCGACGCCGCCCGAACCGCCGCAACTCGACGCGCCGCCGACGTTCCCCGATTTTTCGACGTTCGAAACGCCGCAACCCGCGCCGTCGTTCGACGACGTTTACGGTCTTGAAGACGCCGCCCCGAACGCGTTCGCAACGAAAACGCCGAGCCCGAAAGCGGCGCCGTCGGACGACGCCGCCTTTTCCGCCGACGACTCGAACTCGCCGTTTTATTTCGACGCGCGCTCGCCGATTCCGCTTCCGAAACGTTTTCGGAAGTCGAACAAGGGTTTTTACGTCGGCAGTTTGAAAGCGCTTCGCAGCGCCGAACTCGCGCACTGGGTCGCTTGGGGCCGCGGGTTCCTCCGCGTTTTCGACGTTTTGTTTGTTATCGGCCTAATTTTAGGGCTTATCGGCGGGCTTTGGTTCGTAATCAATACTCATTACCAAATAACCCAAAAACTTTGTCAAGAGGCTCGCGATTTGTACGCTCAAACAATCGAGTTTTTTATCGACGATTTGCCCGATATTGTCGAACTCGATTCGGAAGCGGATTCTTGGGCAACCTCAAAACTTAACCTTGTTAAGTCCAACCTCTTTTTTTACCTTCAGCAAGGATACGACGCGCAGAATCGAGTCTTTAGCTTCGAATCGTTTAAAACGCTTGAACTTGACGAACAGCTAGAAATATTAACGGAACTTGAAAAAAATATTCCCGCAATCGAAAAGAAACTTCAAAGCGACGACCCCAACGAACCGCGTTATAATTTTGCTTTATTGCAAGAAAAAATTGCCGCAATAAAAACGTTCAAAAAAGGAATGGACTCGGTTTGTTTTCCAACGAAAAAATTCGCCGTATTTATTATTATCGCAACAACAATAGCGTTGCTTGCCGCCGCGCTTTTAACGTTCCTTTATAGGCTCGCGACAATTCTGTTCCGGATTCTTTTCTCGGCGGCGGATCTTTACGCGGCGAGCTTCCGCGACGATTTCGACCCGGCGGCGAACAAACGGCGCGACAATTTGCTCGCGTCGGTCGAAACGATTAAGACGAACGGCGTTCCCGTCGCGACGCAAGACGCGAACGCCGTTTAAAAACTCGGCGAAACCGACCGACTCGGCAAGAAAAAACAACGGCGCGACGGGATTAACGTCGCGCCGTTGTTTTGCGTCGAGCGGTCGAGCGGTTCGCCGCCGCCCAAACGCCAAGCGGTTAACGTCGACGGCGGTTTCATTTCCGTTAAGCGGAAAAAATCGCCGTCGAGCGGTTCGTCGGTTCCGTTCGGTTCCGACGTTTAAGCGTCAGTCGGCGTTTCCGGACGGTTTGCCGCTTTTGCCGTTTCCGCCGCCCTTTTTCCAACCGCCGGGTTTGCCGCTTTTGCCGCCGTCCTTTTTCCAACCGCCGGACTTCCCGCCTTTAGCGCCGCCTTTCGGACCGCCCTTGCCGCCGTCCTTCTTCCAACCGCCGCCGTTTTTCCCGCCTTTCGGGCCGTTCGACGTTTTTTTCGGCGCTTGCTTTTTCGGCGGTTCGAGCCCAAGTTCGCGGAAACGCGCCGCTTCTTCGCGCTCGGCGGCGATTCGACGCTCGTCCTTCGAAACGAAAATTTTCTCCGGGTCGACCGGAACCGCGATCAGGTCGAGCCCCTGCGCGTCGACGATTTCGCAACGAACGACGCTCCCGACCTCCAAGTCTCGCCCGGTAACGTAAACCAACGGGTCGACGTCCGGCGCCTCCGCGTACGTCCGCCCGACGCAAACGTTGCGCATCGTCGTTCCGCCGTCCGAAACGCCGCGCGAGTCGAGCATTACGTCGACCGTTCGCCCGATAAAGCTCCGAGCGAAGCGGCGCGAAATCCGCTCTTGTTTCGCGCAAATCCGTTCGAGTCGACGGCGCTTGATCTCGTCCGGAACTTGACCGTCCATCGCGGCGGCCGGCGTTCCCGGTTCCGCGGAGAACTCGAAGACGCCGGCGCGCTCGAACTTCCACTTCTCGACGAAATCGACCAACTCTTGATACGCCGCGTCCGTTTCGCCCGGGAAACCGACGATCAACGACGTTCGCAAAACGAGCCCCGGAATCTCTTCGCGGAGTTTCGCCAGCAAGTCCTCCGTTTGCGCCTTGTCGACGCGGCGGTTCATCTTTTTGAGCAACTCCGAATTGCAGTGTTGCAGCGGAACGTCGACATACGGCAAAATCGACGTCGTTCCCGACGCTTCCAAGCGGTAAAGCGACGTCAAATCGCTCCCCCAATGTTGCGGATAAGTATAAAGGACGCGAATCCAGTCGAACCAGTTTTTCTCCTTGAGCGTCGCCAAGAGTTGCGCCAAACGCGGCTCGCCGAAGAGGTCGCTCCCCCAGAACGTCGTTTCTTGCGCGATCAAAACGAGTTCGCGAACGCCCGCGAACGCCAGCCGCTCCGCTTCGTCGACGATCGTTTCGAGCGGCTTGCTAACGAACCGCCCGCGAATCTTCGGAATCGCGCAATATGTGCAGAACCGATCGCAACCGTCCGCGATCTTCAGATAAGCGACGTTCGGCGCCGTCAACGGCGTTCGGAGCGAATCGTCGAGCGTCAAATTTCGCGACGGCGTATAAAGGAAACGCGACGGCGCGACGACGACCGGCGTTTCGACCGCTTCCGTCCCCCCGGTTTGCGCGTCTTCGCTATTTTCTCCATTTTTCGTTGTTTGCGCGACTTCCGCCGCTTCGTCGGTTTCCGGTTCGACGGAATGCGCCCGCGTTTCGCCTTCTTGCGCGAAGAGTTCGCAAACGACGTCGACGATTTTCGCTTCGTCGAACGGACTCAACCAAGCGTCGACTTCCGGGAAGCGCGCCGCCAACTCTTCGCCGTCCGAAACGACCGCGCAACCGGAAACCAACAGGAAGCGAACGCCCCCCGCCGCCTTCTCCGCGACCGCTTCGGCGATAAACTCGGCCGCTTCGTCGCGAGCGGAGCGCAAGAATCCGCAGGTATTCAAGAGGAAAACGTCGACGCTCTCCGCTTCCGGAGTCATTTCGCCCCCCAACGCGGCCAAGCGCCCGACCATCGTCTCCGCGTCGACCAAGTTTTTCGGACAGCCGAGCGACGCGACCGAGAACGTCCAACCGGGCGACGGCGCGTCCGAACGAGCGGCGATCTCGGCGACCAACTTTTCGACCGCGACGACGGACGCCGGTTTTTCGGTCGCCGTTTCCAACGGGCAAATTTCGCCGACTTCGACGGGCGACGGAGAAGCGCAGGCGGCGGGCGCGCCCTCGACGGCGGGATTATTTGCCGATTCGGCGCTCGGCGTTTCGACGGGAATTAAATTTTCGGCGGCGTTTTCTTTCGTCGGCATTTTCGTTTCGTTCGTTCAAAGGACGTTCGCGGGAAAAAACCGCCCGGCGCTTCGACCGTCGGCGGCGTCGATTTTCTCCTTATTAATATAAGCGAGTTCGGCGAAAAAAAAAGGCCCGCGTCGAAATTTTGTCGAGTCGCCCCCCTCGCCGTTTCCGTCGTCGGTCCTTTCGCAAGGAAAACGCAAGCCGGGCAAAGCGCGCAAAGATTAACGCCTTTTATCGCCGAGAAAATCAAAACATTTTTGAATTTTTAAAGCAATCGTTGTTTTTCAACGCCGTTTTAAGCGTCTTTTAGCTCGACGTCCGGTCGGAAGTAACGGTTGCAACGCCGCCGTTCGACAAAAAATTGTTAAAACTTGAGAAAAAACGGAGAAAAATTTTTGTCAAATTAGAAAAAGCGGGTAAAATAACAAAGTAAAGCGGTTTTAACGAGCGTTCCAATCGAAACGTCGTTTCCGGTTCTTCGGCCGACGACGTTCGCCGCGCCGCGCTCCCGCTTCCGACCGACGCGACTTTGCGCCCCGACGGCGACCGCTCCCCGCGTTTCCCATTCCCCCTATTTCCCCCAAAACGCAACAATGCCGACGCTTTTCGCCCTTCAACGCGCCCTTCTCGCCGATTCGCAACGACGCGCTCCGCGCCGCGCCGTTCGTTCGTTCGCGTCGCTTTTCGGCGCGACGCTCCTTTGCGCCGTTTCGACGCTCGGTTGCGCCAGTTCCGACGGTCTCTTCAAAGATTCTTGCCTCTTCTCTTCGAAAGACAAGTCGAACGTCGAGCGCCTTTCGTCGAGCGAGGAACGAGAAATCGTCAATCGAGCGGCGCTCGCGTCGACCGAACGCAAAAGCCCTTGGGAACCGACCGAAAGCGAACTCGCCCAAGCGCGCGCCGACGGCGTCGACCTGAAAGATTACGTTTGGGCGACGCAACGCCCGAACGGCGGCGTTCTTTTCCCGAAAAAACTTCCCGGCCCGGGTCCGGTCGTCGTTCTCGAACCGAGTACGATCGCGGCGCCGATCGGGACCGAAATCGTTTTGGTCGCCAGTTTCGTCGGCGAAGACTCGACGTACATGCGCGTCGGCGAAAAAATCGAATGGAGCCTGAACGGCGTCGGAACGTTTTTAGCGGCCAACCCGGACGACCGCTCCTGCTGCCTCGACCTGACCGGCAAATCGGAAAAACGCGTCGACGACCGCTATCTAACGACCGAAACGACCGACAAACTTTGGCGAATTCACCGCGGCACCGAAACGCCGCTCGACGACGTTACCATCCTCCGCGGGCAAACTTGGGCGAGCGTCCAATCGCAGGAAGAAGGGACCAGCTCCGTTTTCGTCTTCTCCGACGAAATCGACAATTGGGATCGACGCAAAGCCTCCGCCGAAATTCATTGGATCGACGCGGCGTTCCGCTTCCCGAAATCGCAAGCGCTCCCGATCGGTTCGACGACGCGACTCGGAACCAACGTTCGCCGCCGAACCAACCTCGACCCGCGCCCCGGTTGGATCGTTCGATACGAAGTCGTTTCCGGCGACGTCGTTCTCGGACCGAACGACGCGCGAGTCGTCGACGCGTTAACCGACGCCGACGGGAACGCTTACGTCGAAATAAGGCAAAAGAACGCGGTCGCCGGCGTCGGGCGCGTCTCGGCGACCGTTTTGCGCCCGGCCGACGCCGACCAAAAATCGATTCCGGTCGAGAAAACGACCTTCGCGCTTTCTTGGACGCGCTCGGCTCCGGTCGACGCGACGCTCAATCTGCCGCCGGCCGTCGCGGTCGGTTCCGAATTTAAAGGAACCGCGACGATTAACAACAATTCCGATTTTGTCAATTCCGCCAACTTTACCCTCATTCTTTCGCCGAACGTTAGGTTCGTTCGCGGCGAAGTCGCTCCGGAAAAAATTGAAAACGGTCGCGTCGTTTGGAAATTGACCGATCTCGCGCCCCGCCAATCGACGACGCTCGGTTTTTACCTCGTTCGCGAAACGGCGGAGCCGATGGAAGCGGAGGTATCGGTCGACATTTTGTCGCAACACTCGGCTTCCAACGCCGCGCCGACGCAAGGAAGCGGAACGTCCGTTCCGGCCCCCGCGCCGCTCGGAACGGATCCGCCGGTCGAGTCGCCGACCCCGACGCCCGCTCCCGCGCCTCTCCCCGCCGACGGAACGCCGCCGGTCGAGTCGCCGACCCCGACGCCGCCCTCAACCCCGACGCCCGACCCCGCCTCGCAAGCTCCGACGCTCGGCGCGTCTTCCCTCCCCGTTTCTCCGGTCGCGAACCGTTTCGACGGAGCCGTCGTCGAAATCGCCGACGCGTCCGCGACGACGCGCGAAACGGTCGCGTTCCGCTTTCCGCCCGTCGAAGACGTCGAGAAAACGCCCCGTTTCCGCGAAGTTTCCGCCGAACTCGACGCGGAAACGAACGCAAGCGCCCCCGACGTCGAAAAGAACGCCGACTCTTCCCCGCTCGTTCCCGCGACGCCGGAAGCCGGAACGCCGTTCGAAGCGCGCTTCGCGTTGACGATTCCGAATCGCGACGACGCGACGAACGACGACGCGAACCGAACGACGACGCCGGACGCGGAAAAAGCGGAAAAAGTCGTCGTCAAGCTCGTCGCCCGTCCCGGACTCGATCTCCTCTTGCCGGACGGAACGCGCCGCGCCGACGTCGCTTATCCCGCCGCGCCGCTCGCCGAACTCGCCGACGTCGTTTACAAAGTTCGCCTCGTCGCCGACGCGCCGGGCCCGAAAGCGCTCGCTTTTTACGCCTTCCGAGAAAACGGCGAGCTTCTAACGACCGACGTTCTTCCGATAACGGTCGTCCAACCTTCCCAAAACGCCCCGACCGCCGACGTTTCGCCGTCCGCTCAAAACGCCCCGACCGCCGACGTTTCGCCGTCCTCTCAAAGCGCCCCGACCGCCGAAATTTCTCAAAGCGCTCGAGCGTCCCGTCTTTCGGGGGAAAGCGCGAGCCTTTTCCCGCAAAAATCGCCGGTCGCCGAACGACGTCCGGACGGTTCCGTCGGCGCCGCGACCGAAAAAGCGCGCGTCGGCGTCCCGTTCGTTTACCGAGCGGTCGTTCGCAACTTCGAGGAGTTCGCGATCGAGCCGAACGAACTCGACGTCGCGCTTCGCCTGCCCCCCGAGCTCGCGTTCGCGACCGCCGACGCTTCCTCGCCGACGAACGCCGCCTCCGCGACCGTCGATTCGAACCGTCGGCGCGCCGTCTTCCGACTCGGCAAACGCTTGGAACCGCGCTCCGAATTTGAACTCAACGTCGACCTGGTCGCCGAAAAACCGGGCGTCGTCGAGCTCGAATTCGAACTCCTCGGCGCCGCGACCGGCGCGCGCCTCGCCGACGGACGACGGTCGCTCGAAGTCGCCGCTGCCC
>JAZNJF010000187.1:0-3653 GCA_045577885.1 Thermoguttaceae bacterium
GGACGACGTCGGGAGCCGCCTCTTTTGGGAGCTGGTCGATTCCGGACGCGCCGACTCCGCGACGACGTCGTTCGCCGACTTCTCCGACGCCGGATTCTTTTGCGCTTCGCTCTGCTGCCGTCCGGAGGACGTCGTCGAGAACGTCGCGACGATTCGCGAAATTTTGGCGGAGGCGCGCGCCGAAGGGATCGACGAAGAGGAGTTGGCGCGAGCGAAAAACAAGCTCCGCACTCGGATCGCGTTGAGCGCCGAGCGTCCGCAGTCCCGGCTTTTCTCGGTCGGTTCCGAATGGTTGACGACGCGCCGATACCGCTCCGTCGCCGACGACTTGAAAATCGTTCGAGAAACGACGCTCGACGAAATCGCCGCGACGATGGAGAAGTATCCGTTCGACAACCCGTTTGCTATCGCGGTCGGGCCCGCCGATTCGATCGAGTAAAGCGAGACGACGGCCGTCAAAATTAGTAAAATCGTTGGAGTCGATGAAAACGGTAAGGCCGGTTAAGTCGACGAGACGGGCAAGGTCGGCGAAATCGACGGCGTCGGTAAAGACGTAAAAATGTAAAAAAACGCAAAAAAGGACGCGGCGACGGGGAAGTCGGGCGTCCTTTTTTATTTGCGGCGTTAAACCGCGTCGAGTTTGACGGTAAAACGGCGGCGATTAGAACTCGATTTTGTCGTCGAGCGCTTCTTGTTCGACCGGCGCGTCTTCCGTTTCCGCGTCTTCCGGCGGGGTCAGTTTCTTTTGGATCGCGGTCGCGTCTTCGAAGAGCTTGTCGAAGACCGGTTTCGCGTCGGCGAAGAATTGTTCGTCGATTTTCCAAGTCAACGTCGAACCGTCCGCTTTGAACGCGCCGAGGAACGCGTCGACGACGGCGATAACGTCGCTTTTGAGGAGGTCGACGTCTTCTTGCGTCGGTTTGTTTTCGTCTTCGACCGTCGCGAGTTGGTCGTCGATCGTTTTTTCGACGAACGCGGTCGTTTCTTTCTTAACTTCGTCGACGAGCGCGAGGTACTTTTGCGCGTCTTCCGGCGACTTCGTTTCGACGAAACCGACGACTTCGAGCGCGTTCAGGTCGAGTTTCCAAGCGCCGTAACGGGTCAGTTCGACGAAATCTTTATTCCAAGCCAACGATTTTTGAACGAAATCGGCGATTCCTTCCGGAGCGCCGACGTCGGCGAGTTGTTCGAGCGTTTGGTCGATTTGCGCTTGCGCGGCGGGGTCGGCTTCGGTCGCGATTCCGACCGCGGAAACGACGGCGCCGGTTCCGAGTTTCGCGAAACCTTCGGCGAAAACGGCGTCGTCGACCTTGGCGATTTTCGAGAAGCGCGCTTTGACGTAAGCCTTCGCGTCGGCGGCGTCGACCGTCGCCGGAATAATCGGAACGATCATGAAGCCGAAACGGGCGAAGCGGTATTTCAGCGCGCCGCCGAGTTGACCGTTCAGCGTCTTCAGCGCGTCGCGGATTTTGTCGGTTTGCTCTTGAGAAAGGCCGTCGAGCGGAATCGCGACGTAAGGATAAGCCGGATTTTCCGCGTCGACCGCTTTGTCGACGATAACGTAAAGCTCGGCGACTCCGGCGTCTTGCAGCGGCGCGACGTAAAGTTCGGCGTATTGCGCGGCGAACATCCCGACAAGCGGCGCGGCGTTTTTCAGCTCTTTCGCTCTTTCGGCGTCCGGAACGAAGTAATCGATCGCGGCGACGGCGAGTTTTTGCGCCGTTTGCGAAAGTTTCGGCCCGTCGAGTTGCGACAAATCGACGCGAGCGATCGTCGTCGCGTCTTGCGAAACGAGCGGGGCGACCGGGGTTTGCGCGTTGGCGGCGGCGACGAGTCCGAACGTTGTCAGGACGGCCAGCGCGAGGGAAACGAAGCGTTTCATAAAGCGTTTCTCCAAAACGAGTTCCGGGGCGACGGCCGAACGCGGCGCGAACGGCGAATCGAAACGAACTCGAACGAGGGTGAAAGGGGGGAACCGCGGCGAACCGACCGCTTTGAGGAAACGCGTTAAAACGTTAAAATGCGAAAACGCGGCGGTTTGCGGTAATTCGTTAAAACAACGGGGACGGCGAAATTGGCCGGATTGGCGAAATTCGCGAAATCGCGACGAGTCGAACGAAAAACGCGGTCGCGGCGACGCGGGCGAGCGAATCTCGACCGAATCGCGCTACTTTTCCGGTATTGTACGCGACGGCGCGAACGAGGGAAAGAGCGATTTGCGATTTTGACGAAATTTTTTTAAAATTTTTTCCTTTTTTTCGCGTTTCGGCGCCGACGTTTCCGTTCGAGTAAGGTATAATGAGGAGAACGGCGCGTTTGCCGTTAATATTATATTAGACGTTTAACGTCGAAGCGACGTTGCAAAAAAAACGACGTTTGCCCGAAAATAACGGAAAATAAAAGAAAAAAGCGACGTCGGCGAGGCGCGAAGCGGGGGAACGATGCGAAACGATTCGAATCGGAGGAAGAAAGGGCTCGACGCGACGGTCGAGATCGTCGCGCCGGAGAACGTTGCGTTCGAGTATCGCTTGGCCGGGCCGTTCGTTCGGGCGTCGGCGTTCGCGGTCGACGCGGCGATTATCGGCGCGGAGATCGTCGCGGTTTTGGTCGCGGCGGCTTATGTTTCGGCGATTCTCGGGGGGAACGACGTCGCGGAGGAGTTTTTGCAGGCGGCGTTTCTGCTGAATTTTTGCGCCGTTTTTTGGTTTTGGAACGCGGCGTTCGAGGCGTTTTGGCGCGGTCGGACGCTCGGGAAAGCGGCGTTCGGCTTGCGGGTTTTGACGACCGAAGGCCGTCCGATCGGACGCGGTCAAGCGTTGTTGCGGAACGTCTTGCGCGCCGCCGACTTGGCGCTCGGGCCGTTTTTGGCGATCCTTTTTTGCGCGAACGACCGAATGGCGCGGTTCGGCGATTTGGCCGCCGGGACGGTCGTCGTCGTTGAAAAGCGTTCGCCGAAGAAGACGGCGGCGCTTTTGACGGAGAATCGCGCCGCGCTCGAGGGGATCGCCGCCGAAATTCCGAGCGATTTCGACGTTTCCGACTCGCTCCGCAAGGCGCTCGCGCTTTACGTCGAGAGGAGAACGGAGATTTCGCCGGGCCGTCGCGCCGCGCTCGCCGCGCCCCTCGCCGCCGCGTTGGCGCAAAAGGCGAACTTTTCGCGCGCCGTCGATCCCGATTTCTTCTTGCGCGCTCTCTTTTTGCGAACGTTCGAAGAGAAAAAAGGCGTTTGACGGACGGCGCGGGACGTTCGGCGAAAGAAACGAAAAAAAGCCGGAGGAAAAGCCGGCGTTTAACCCGGCGGCGCGAAAGCGACGGCGGCGGAAAGGGCGGGAAGCGGCGACGGCGGTTAAATCGACCGAGCGAAAGTCGCGGCGGCTTGACAAACGGCGCGCTTTCGACAATAATAACGGAAAAGAACGACGCGACTTAAAGAGGACGGCGGTCGACCGTCCGGCGACGAAACGGCGAGAAAAACGAGCCGTTTGAAAATTTTGAAAAAAGTTTGAAAATAAAATAGCGACGATGCAAGAGAGAAAAGGCCCGAAAAACCCCGGAAATCGCGATCGAGACAAAGACGCCGACGAGAAGAAAAGCCGCGCTCGCCGGTTTGGCGACGGCGGCGAAGCGAACGAAAGCGGAAACGGTCGCGGCGG
>JAZNJF010000188.1:0-1833 GCA_045577885.1 Thermoguttaceae bacterium
GTCGTCGTTCGGGAATTTTTCAAGTCCGGGCGAACGTTTCGGACGCGTTCCGACGATCGAGACCCCGGCGTCGGCGAGTTCCCGCAACTTTTTCGCGAGTTCCGGCGTCATCGTTTCGGTTTGCGGCAAGACGAGAATCGAATAGGTCGCGCCGCCCGGGAAAACGATTTTACCGTCCTTCGCAACCGCCGAATCTAAAAGGACTTGCGGCGCGCAACCGTCGAAGTTGTACCCGCGTTTGTCCTTAAATTCGCCGCCGAGAAACGCCGACGTCGGCGGGACGAAAACGGTCGGCGCGTCCTCGCGATCGAGGAAAAGGACGTCCGCCGACGGAACGCCGCGCTGTAAAACCGCCTGAACGCGGGAGATATAATCGCAGTAACCGTCCGCCATCGGGAACCAAGTTTGCGTTCTGTCCCAGTGCATCCCGTGTCCGCCAAGCGAAAGCCCCGGCGCGTCCGAGTTCGGCTGAGCGCACATCCGGTGAAAAACGAGACGGTTAATCCCGGCGCAAAACGCCCAGTCGCCCTGCCGTTTCGCGGCGCCCGGGTGTTGCCGCCATTTGTCGCCGCTCGTTGTAAACGATTCCGCGCCAATAACTTGCGCTCCGGTCGTATGTCCGCTCGAAACCGCTTCAAAGACGCTGAAATCGGCGTCGAACCCGTATCCGCGCGACCAAAACTCGCCCATCGGAACGTTCGCCGCTCGGAAGAGGTAAAGGTCGCCCGCCGGGTTGAGGTCGTAAGCCTCCGTCGAAAAATCGAGTCCGCGCGCCGCTCCCAACTCCTTCATTCGCAAGACGTTATTCTCGTAAACGAGCTCCCGCGCCGTCCGTCGCAAGTCCCAAAGGAAGCGTTCCGTTTTCTCGACGCTTTCGACCGGAATCCCGAACATCGCCGGCGTCCAAGGGAGCGGATCATAACCGCGACGCTTTGTAAAGTGTTCGCGGAAATTCTCCGACCAGTTCTGCGAACTCATTTCCCAACTGTCGTGATGCAGCGTCGTAAACTCCGCGACGTCAAGCATTTTCGCGTTAAAAGCGGCGAAGTGCGCGTCGATTCCGGACGTCTCGAACTTATCCGATTCGAGCCCGAGTCCGGCGTCCGGCGCGGGCCGCGTCGTTTGCCCGGTCAAGCGGCGTCCGAGTCGCAAAATCGTCCACTCGCCCTCCGGAACGTCCCAAGTCAAACGGCCGTTCGCGTCCATAAACTGCGAAATATCGCGAATTTGCGACGCGTTGACGATCGAATCGGCGGCGTCGGGCGTTTCCGGAGTCGGCGGCAAAAACGGTTTGACGCCGGGTAGCGACGAGTACGGCGGGCGGAAAAAGAGCGCCTTTTCCTCCCAGTCGGGGAGCCGCCAAGAGCCCTTGGGCGTCGGGAACGCGAGAACGGCGACGTCGCGGTAAAATTCGCGCCAATCTTCTTCGCAAGGGCCGAGCGACCAACGCCCGAAATACGGGTCGCGCGGCGTCGGTTTCGGCAATTCCAACTCAACCCGCGACGGCCCGACGACTTTCGTTTCGGACGAGCGCAGGTGCTGCATCGAATTTTCCGGTCGAATCCAAGGCCCGCCCGCGCCGCACCAACCCGGCCCGGACGCAAGAGTTAGGTCGATTCCGAGCCGCTTCGCCTCCGCGCCCGCAAAGCGCCAGCAGTCGAGCCATTCCGGCGTCATGTACGCGACGGAACCCTTGGGGCCGCCTTGATTTGCCTCCATCGCGATCGCCCGCCCGATTCCGGCGCGCTTCATCGCTTCGAGGTCGGCCTTCATCCCCTCTTTCGACAGGTTCGCGTCGAGAAAAAACCAATAAACGCCGGGTCGCGCGGAATC
>JAZNJF010000189.1:0-9369 GCA_045577885.1 Thermoguttaceae bacterium
GCACGCCGGACCACACGCACGCCGCGCCCGCGATCGCCGGGATGAAACTCGGGCTCCACTGCTACTCCGAAAAACCGCTCGCGCACGATATTTACCAAATTCGCGCGATGCAAAAAGTCGCGAAAGATAAGAATCTCGTTACGCAAATGGGAACGCAAATCCACGCGGAGGACAACTATCGCCGCGTCGTCGAGCTGATCCAAGCGGGCGCTATTGGAACCGTTAAAGACGTTAAAGTTTGGTGTCAAAACCGTTACATTGGGAAGCCGAAGTCCGCCGAAAAGATCGAATGCCCGAAAACGCTGAACTGGGACGCTTGGCTCGGCCCGGCCGCCGAACGCGATTACGATCCGCGTTACGTTCCGGGAACTTGGCGTCATTACTGGGATTTCGGGAACGGCGCGATGGGCGACATGGGCTGCCATTACCTCGACCTGCCGTTCTGGGCGCTCGGGCTCGGCTATCCGCTTTCGGTCGAAACGACCTCGCCGCACCCGCTCGACGAAGAGCGTTGCGGTTGGGACCTGACCGCGAAATACGAGTTCGCGGCGCTCGACGGCGGCTCCGAACCTTTGACGCTTTCTTGGCAAGACGGCCAAGCGCGCCCGGAATGCTTGAAGGAATTCGGGCTCGAAAAACACGGCGCCGGCGTTCTCTTCTTCGGAACCGACGGGATTCTCTTCTCGACCTATTGGGAACACGCCCTTTTGCCGAAGGAAAAATTTGAAGGTTTCGAACGTCCGGCGCAGTCGATTCCGAAGTCGCTCGGCCATCACGCCGAATGGATCAAGGCGATTCAAGACGGCGCCGGGGCCGGTTCGACGACGTGCGATTTCGGTTACTCCGGTCGTATCGCCGAAACGGTTCTCCTCGGTTGCTTCTCGTACCGTTGCGGTCAAAAATTGATTTACGACGCCGAAAACATGAAGGCGACGAACTGCCCGAAAGCGGATCAATATATTAAGCAATACTGCCGTCCGGGTTGGGAAGTTTGAGAATCCGCGCCGACGTCAACGGATTCCGCGACCGCGCCGCCGACTTCGCCGACTTCAACGGGAAACGGAGCGACGGCGCGACCGAAAACGGGCGTCAATCGGGGCCGATTGCAACGGTTTTAACGATTAAAACGGTCGAAAACGATTTAAAAAACAACGCCGACGTCAACGGATTCCGCGACCGCGCCGCCGACTTAACGGGAAACGGAGCGGCGGCGCGACCGAAAACGGTCGTCAACCGGGGCCGATTGCAACGGTTTTAACGATTAAAACGGTCGAAAACGGTTTTAAAAACAACGCCTCGGCAACAACGCCGACGCAACGGATTCCGCGACCGCGCCGCCGACTTCAACGGGAAACGGAACGACGGCGCGACCGAAAACGGGCGTCAACCGGGGCCGGTTATAGCGTTTTTAACGATTCGAGCTGCTAATCGAGTCGAGAGGCTAATCGAGCGGCTAAAACCAACAAAAAACCCGACGCTTTTAAACGTCGGGCTTTTTATTTCCGCTTCGCTCAATCATTGACCGAAGTAATAGTCGTAGCTAATTTCTTTGATTTCAAACTTAATCAAACCGATCGGCACTTCGACTTCGGCGATTTCGCCGACTTTTTTACCGAGGAACCCTTGCGCCAAGGGGCACGTGCAGAGGATTTTACCGGAGTCAAAGTCCTCTTCGCCCGCGCCGACGAGCGTATATTTCAACGTGCGTCCGTCCTTCAAACGCTTAACGACGATCGTCGCGCCGAAACGAATTTCGTCCTGCGGAATCGTCGCCGGATCGATGATTTGCGCGCGACCGATTCGGCTTTTCAAGTCGTTAATTTTCGCTTGCAAAAGCCCTTGACTTTCGCGAGCGCAGTGATACTCGGCGTTTTCTTTCAAGTCGCCTTCGGCGCGCGCGTTGGCGAGACGCTCAAGAATCGGCGGCATTTCTTCGTTTTCAAGACGTTCGATCTCTTTTTTAAGACGAGCGTACCCTTCGCGAGTCATCGGAATCGGATCGTTCATAACTACCTTGCTACTTCCTTTCTCTCGTTTATTAATAACGCGAAGGCGCGCGACAGCGACGTGCGCGCGCCGGCGACGAGAACCTTCGTCCTCGCAACGACGTTCGCTCTTCTATTTTACCCTAAATCTAACGTTTGACAACCGCCTAGCGTTTGGCAACCGTCAATTTATTGCGAATTACGCCGATCGCCTTAACGACTATTTCTTCGCCGTCCTTATTTTTTCGCGGGAGGACGAAATTTACGGTCGCGCGTTCCGTAAAGTCGTTGGCGACGCCGTCGGTTAAATCGTATTTGCCGTCGATCTCAATCTTAATCGTCGCGCTGGCGCCGGCGGTTAAATCGAGATCGAACGTCGACTCGGCGACGACGTTCGCTTTCGGTTCGCGTTTCGCCAACGATTTCAGTTCGCAATCCAAAATCAATTTTCGTTCGCCGACCACCGGAAGCACAAAGGGCGTTTCGGTCGTCCAAGTTTCGCCGACGCCGACCGTTTTTCCCGGTAGCGGATAAGCGCAGGGGTCGAAAATTTGCGCGATATTTTCCGGCGTCGCGATTCCTCGAATCAGGTTGATAAAATATTTTTCGGCGTCGCTTTCGCCGGTCGGCAAAGTCTTCGCAAAGGCTTCGCAACCGTCGACTTTAACGACTTTTCCGTCTTTAAGCTCGACGACGAACTCGTTTTTCATCAACTTCGCGAAAACGTCCTTCGTCAACTCGTCGCCGCGCGACGGATTGGCGCTGTCGTAAAAAGCGACGTCGGCGTCGGCGTTTTGCAAACGAATCATCACTCGTTCCGCTTTCAGCTTCAGCTCGCGCGCGCCGTCGGCTCGCAACGCGCTCGACTCGACCCGCCAACCGAAAGTCGACCGCGTTTGCGTTCGCGTCAAAATTTCGCGCTCCAATTGTTCGACGTAAGAAACCGACGCTTCTTGAAGAACGGAATACCGCCCTTCGTTCCAAGCGTTTTTAACGTCGACGGCCCCGTCCGCGGCGCGAGCGGTTAAAAAGTTCGCCGCGCCCCCGAAAGTCGCCCAAACGCCCAACGCGATCGCGCCCCATTTCAACGTTCCCCAGATTTTATTCATCGCCATTCTCATTTCAAACAGATTTCAAATTTAAAAAGCCGACGGCCCGCGTTAAACGCAAGGTCGGTCATTAGTTGACGTCGGCGTTCAAACGCGCGTTCTTCAGTATTTTTTGCCGACAATTTGACTTTTCAACCATAATTTGTGTAAAAATCGTTATAATCGGCAAAAAAACGTCGTTTTTCTTCCGCCGTTTCGCGCCGCCGTCGCCCGAACGCGCAAGACCGTCGCAGGCCTTCGATTCATTCGCGCGACGTTATTTCCTTCGACGCCGCGACGCTTCCAAAACCAATTAACGATACATCGGAAGATAACGGTAAGGCGTTTCCAAGATCAAAACGGCTAGCGCGGTGTTGAGGAGACGCCCGCCGTCGTTCATATAAACGTCGTAAAAGAGCCAACTGCCGCGTTCGCAATCGTCGACTCCGACCGCCGCCGAGAGTCCGCCGCCGCGGACTTGCGTCGCGACCAAAAAATCGCGCAACTTCGCGAAACGCTCGCTCCAAAGCTCGCCGCCGTAATGATGGAGCGCAAGCGCCGCATAATAGGAAAAATAGAGATTATGGATAAAGCGATCGCCGCGAAAATACGTCTTACCGCGCTCGCCTCGCGACCCTTTGGCGGCTTTTTTCCAAATTGAGTTCGCGTCGTCGATCCAATCGGCGATCTGTTCCGCGCCGGCGTCGAGAACCGGCGTTCCCGGCGTCGCGCCGACGTACTCTCGCGCCAACACGCCGACGGCGGTCGTTCCCCAGCGTTTCGAGACGTCCTCGTCGGTCGCCTTCATATACCGATACAAACGCCCGTTTTTCTCCATTACCGAATCGAGAAAATTCCCGACGCGGTACGCGATCGACGGTTTCAACGAGAATCCGGCGGAAGCGCCCGACTTCAGCGCCATCAGCTGCCAACCGAGAACCGACGCGTCGCCGGAAACGTTCGGATGGAACCCGACGTCGCCCGGGTAAAGGTAACGCCAACCGCCGTCGTTCAGCTGTCCGGCGACGATCAACTCGAGTCCGCCTTCCGCCAACGGTCGCAACGCCTCGTCGCCGGTCATTTCAAACGCTTCGCAGATCGTAATGACCGCGAGCGCCTGAACGTAAGACGACCCGGCCGCGACCAAATCGGCGCCGGGCGCAAAATCGCGAAAGTCGATCCCGTTTTCCGTCCGTTTCGCGCGGTACGACAAGAAACGCAAACCGGAAGCGACGGTCGTTTGATATTTGTTCTTTTTAACGTGATCGTACCCGGCGCCTAAAAACGGGAGAAGCGCGATCGCCGTCGCCGCGTTGCGACTCGGATGCAACGCCGCGCGGTACGTCGGGCCGCCGACCGACGCCGACGTCGCGGTCGAGTTCGAGCAACCTTCGCAAGCGCCGCCGCGACCGTTCGAGTCCTCCGCCGTCAAGTCGAACGACCAGCCGCCGTCCGGGAGTTGGTGCCGCGCCAACCAGTCGAGCCCGCGTTCGACGGCGTCCTCGCTCTCGTCGGTAACGTCCCCTTCGCGACCGGGCGCGCCGCGCCGCCGCGCCGCCGCCGTTCGCGCCTTCGTCGTTCCGGTCGCCGAATAAAACGGAACGCCGCCCCCGACTTCGCTCGGCGCCGACTCGCCGACCTCCGCGAGAGGCGCCGCTTCCGCCGCTCCGTCGTTCGTCGCCGTTAAATCCGTTAAAGACCGCAAGGTTTCCTCGGCAAGCGCTTGCTCCATCTCCTCGACCGCGTCGTCGAGCGTTTCGTTAACGTCCGGAATCGTCTCGAACGTCGTCTCGGCGGTCGCGGAATCCCCGGCTTCGTCGACGAAATCGAGTTCGCTCGGCTCCGGCGCGAATCCGCTCTCCGTCCAACCGATCGTTCCGACGCGAACCTGCAACGCGATCGACGCCAAAATCAAAACAAGAATCAAATGCAAGAAAACGCTAACGAACGCGCCCAAATTCCGCCGCGTCGTCGCCCAACGCCAAAGAATTTGCGCCGTCGAAAGCTCCCGCCAACGCGCCGGAACGGGAAAGAGCCCGAAAATTTTGCGCGCTTTACCTTTTTTACCTAAACGACGCCGACGCCGGGCCTCGGGCGAAAAAGAGTCGCTCGAAACGCCCCGCTTAGCCAACTCCGTTTCGTCGAAATCGTCCTCGCCGACGATAATCGGCGGCACGACGACGCGACGCGGCTCCTCGACGTTCGGCTCTCGCGGAGGACGCGAACCTAAATTTTGCCCCTCCCCTCCGTTTTGCCGACACTCCGAAATTTCCGCGTCGTCAAAATCGCTCGAACCGCGTTCGTCGCCCGAATCCAACGAATCGTTCCGTTCGTTTCCGTCGTTCCAATTCGCCGAACCGTTAAAATCGTTAAAACCGTCGCCGTTCCTCGCGTCGTTCATTTCCGTTTTCCTTCGTCGTTCCCCGACGCGACGGCGTTCGAGCCGCGCTTCGAACGCTTTTCTTTAACCGTTCGAACGACGCGGCGGCAATTTAACGCGGCGATTTAGCGCATCTCCATTTCGATGTAGTCGGTTTTCGGGTTCCCGACGTACAACTGGCGCGGCCGCATAATCTTCGCGCCCTCGGCGAAGTGTTGTTCCTTCCACTGCGCGATCCAACCGGGCAGACGGCCGATCGCGAACATCACGGTGAACATATCGGTCGGAATCCCCATCGCTCTTAACAAAATACCGCTATAGAAGTCGACGTTCGGGTAAAGTTTACGGTCGACGAAGTACGGGTCTTTGAGCGCCTTCTCCTCCAACTTCCGAGCGACGTCGAGCAACGGGTCGGAAAGTTTGAGTTTGTCGAAAACGCGGTCGCAAGCGGTTTTGAGGATTTTAGCGCGCGGGTCGTAATTGCGGTAAACGCGGTGTCCGAACCCGAACAACCGGAACGGATTCGTCTTGTCTTTCGCCGCTTCGAGGCAGTCTTCCGGACGCATTCCGCCCTTGTGAATCCGCTCGAGCATCTCCATCACCTTGACGTTCGCGCCGCCGTGCAGCGGGCCCCAAAGCGCGTTGACCCCGGCGCTGCACGACGCGAACAGGTTCGCTTGCGCCGAACAAACGACGCGGACGGCGTTCGCGCTGCAGTTTTGCTCGTGATCGGCGTGCAAGATAAAGACCAAGTTCAACGCGTCTTCGATTTCCGGCGCGACTTCGTATTGTCGGTACGGAATCGAAAACATCATGTGCAGGAAGTTCGCGCAATAACGCAAGCTCGGGTCCGGGTAAATAAACGGCAAGCCGGACGCGCGTCGGTGCGTGAAGGCGGCGATAGTGCGCACCTTGCTAATGACGCGAGCGGCGGCTTCCATCAGCGTCGCTTCGTCTTCAAAGAACAAAAATTCTTTATGGTAACACGACATCATCCCGATCATCGCCGACAGAATCGCCATCGGCGGCGCGTCGACCGGAAGCGACTGAAACTGACTGCGGAGCCCCTCGTGCAGGAGTTCGTGTTCCGTCAACATATCGCTGAACTGCGCCAACTCGTCCTTATCGGGCAGGCGGCCGAAAATCAGCGCCCAAGCGACCTCGATGAAGTTCGGGTTCGGACGGTCGAACTGCTCGATCGGAATCCCGCGATAACGGAGGACGCCGCGGTCGCCGTCGATGTAAGTGATCGAGCTGCGGCAGATCGCCGTATTTCCGAGCGAAGGGTCGTAAGTCGTCAGCCCGTGATCTTTATGCAACGACGTAACGTCGACGGCGCGTTCGCCCTCGACCCCGGTGTAAACGTTCAAATCGATTTCTTTCCCGTCGATCAGAAGTTTCGCCTTGTCCTGCAAATTCGACATAACTTCTCCTTCTTCGCAAATAAGTCTCTTCCTAATTGTCCTTCGTCCGTCGCGAAAACGGGTCGCGCTCGTCCGGCCGATTTCCTCGCCGCCGGTTTGCGCCGCCGACGCCGTTCCTCTACTTAACCTTATTTAGCCTTCATTATCGTTGAACTTTTTGCCGTTTTCCCAACGCTTGCCGTTTTCCCCTTTTAACATTTTTCCCTTTTAACATTTAAAAACGTTAAAGGAAGCGCAAAGCGTCGAAGGGGCAATCTCGATAAGCAAACGTCGGCGAACGTCCCGCCGTCGCGCGCCATTAATATATTAATGACAAACGACGCGTCGAACGGGCGAGCAAACGATTTCGGCTCGGGCCGCGACAAGCGACGATAGCTTTTACATTATAAACGACGAATCGCTCTTTGAAAAGCCTTAAACCGCCTTCAAACGCCTCTTTCTTTAAAAAAAACGCATTCTTTTCCTTTGCAATATAAGCAAAACTTATAGAGCGTTGGCGAGCCGTTCCGATTTTTCCGATTTTAACCAAAAAACGCCTTTCGGCGACGCGACCGTCGTCCTCTTTTCCTTCTTCCTTTTCCTTTTTTTCCTTCGAGCGCGTTCGTTCTTTAGCAAAATCTTCGGAAAAGTCGCAAAAAAATTCAAAAAAATGGAAAAATTTTCTTCAAACGCTCGTTTCAAGTCGAAACCTCTCTGGACGTCGGGCGAAAAAACGGGTATCCTCCTTTACGTCGCGAGTTTGACTTTAAGGGTTTTAACGATGTTAACGCCTTTGCGCCGTCTTCGCTTTCCCGACGTCGACGATTTTCCGGTTTTAAGGCCTATTTGTATTCGACCGGTCGAGTCGCGCGTCCTCGGCGCCGCTTCGCGTTCCGTCAAGAGATGCAACTTAATTAACGAGAATTAACAATGATGAAACAGTCGATCTTATTCGGATTCGGAACCGCCCTTCTTTCGTTGGGTTTGGCCGTCGGCGGTTACTTGACGGGTCGCGTCGTTCAAAACGAATCGACGCCGACCGCGCTCCCGGTTTTCGCCGCGTCGTCGAGCGAAAGCGACGGCGTCGTCCTCGCGACCGGCGCGTTTGGTTCGAACGCCGAAGCGATGTATTATCTCGACTCGCAAAGCGGTCGACTTTCGGCGGCGCTCCTTTCCCGCAGCGCGCCCGAGTTCCAAAAAACGTTCGTTCGCAACGTTAAAAACGACCTCGTTCAAGCGGCGACCGAAATCGGCGTTCCGGTTCCGACGACGCCGAAATTCTTGATGACGACCGGCGAAACGGACGTTCGCAACGTTGGCGCGCGCGGCAATCTTTCGAACGCCTTCGTTTACGTCGCGGAAATCAACAGCGGCGTCGTTCTCGTGTACGCGCTTCCCGGCGCCAACGAACGCGACCTTGCCGTTAAGGGCGGCGAAATCGTCTTTTGGACCTTCGCTCGCTTGAACGACGGCCTCCAAGGCGCCGCGGCGGTCGGGATTCCGCAAGCGCAACCGCAAAACGCCGTTCCGGCGCAAGACCCGCGTCTTCTCGACTCCGGTTTTTATCGCGGCGGCTGATCTCGTCGTCGTTTTCCCAATTTCTTTCCAATTCGCTCGTTCGCCAATTTAGCCGTTTTACCCATTCAACCCCAACTCGCTAAATTAACGTTTCGAGCGAATTTGCCTTTGGAGCGCGCCTCGTCGTTTACAACGTTAACAACTTTTTGCGCTCCCAAACATTTTACGCGTCTTTATTCCAATAACGTTTCACCGGCCGAGGCGTCTTATGTCGCAGTTTTCCCTTTTTTCGCGTTTCCGTTCGTCGTCCTGTTTCGTCTTTTCGAGCGCCGTCGTCGTCTCCTTGACCGCGTTCGTTCCGACGCAAGCGCAAACGCCGACGTTCAACGTTGCCGAATACGCGGAATATAACGGAAAAACCGACGACGAGGCCGCCTCGTTCGCCGCCGACGTCGCCCGACGCGCCGCCGTCGCGCCCGTTCGCAACGTCAAACGCCCGACCCCGACGCCGCGAAGCGTTCAAAATAGGCCGACGCGGCAAAATACGTCGAATATTCCGACGACGCGACGCGACGTTTCCCCCTCCTCCTCGTCGAGCGTCCGCCCGACCGGCGCGCCGAAATCGCAAGCGGCTCGAACTTGGGAGGCCTTTCTATTCGGAACGCCGAACCGTCCCGTTTCGACGCTGAAATTTGCGTTCGCTCAACGCGGCGCCGCTTCGCCTGTTCGCGTTTCCCGTTCCCAACCGGCGCAAATCCCCCAAACAACGCAATCCCCTCAAACGGCGCGACCGCTTTCCTCCGCGCCGACCGCCCAAACCGACGTTCCGCCTTCCGACGCGGAAATCGCCGCCGCCCGCCGCCGTCGTCTTCAAGAACTCAACGCGCTCCTCGCGACGCGTCGCCCGGAGGAATTTTCTCGCCGACTCGCCCTTAACGCCGCCGACCCCGCGTTTCCGGCGCAACCGTTCGCGTTAGTCGACGCCGAAAACAACG
>JAZNJF010000190.1:0-2527 GCA_045577885.1 Thermoguttaceae bacterium
CGAAAGCGACGATAGACCGTGTTCCAATGCCCGTAGCGTCGAGGCAAAGCGCGCCATTTGCAACTGTTTTCGGCAACGTAAAGTATTGCGTTCAAAACCTTTAAATGTTCAACGACAAAGTTGCCGCGCGGTTTCGGCAAAAGCGGCTCGATTTTTTTGTATTGTTTTTTAGTGATTCTCATGCACGAATTATACCATATTCGCAACGGTTGCGCAAGAGGAATTTCAGATTACAGCAACACGCCCTAGGTCGCCGTCGGGATCGTAAACGTCCCCGACGATCGGCGTCGTTTTTTGAATCAAAAGCTCTTCGCTCTCGACGTTCGGCGATTTAACGTAAGCGATCGGCGCGCTTGGGTTAACGCCGGCGCAAAGAATCGTTTTCGTTTCGACCGAAGATCGGTCGCTTCGACGCGAATGACATAACTCCCGTCATGAGGCGCGTTCGCTAAAATCGTCGAGGAACCGCGAATCGAAATAGCGTTAACCGCGTCGCCGTTTTCGCTAACAAGCGTAACAGCGGTCTTTCGAATCCCGACGCGACTTTCAAGCGCAACGTAAAACGAGAAATTTTCCGCGACCGGATAGAAGGGTTCGTCGGCGACAATTTGAACCTTAGCTCTTGCGCTTCAACGTTTAACGTCCAACTTTGCGTTGTTTTATTACCGCGAACGTCGGTCGCCGAGATTGTGATTCGACGTTCTCCGAGCGTCGCGTCCGCCGTCCAGCGGAATCGTCCGTTTGCGTCGATCGTCGCTCCCTCCGGGCCTTCTTCGACGGCGTAAAACACCGCGTCGCCTTCCGGATCGACAACGGAAACGTCGTAAGAATAGAGGTTTCTAGCGTAAACAAATTCGTCGGGCGTCGATTCGAAAATCGGCGCGGCGTTTTCGGAACGGGTCAAGAAATTAAATTCTTGGACGGTCGCGGCTCCGCGAGCGTCGGCAACGACGACGATAAAATCGCTAACGCCAACCAGGGAGGCGTTTGGCATCCAAGTTAGAACGCCCGTAAGCGGATCGATCGTCGCGTTTTTAGGCGCCGCTCCCAGCGAATACGATAAAGCGTCGCCGTCCGGGTCGGTCGCGACGACGGCGTACTCGTAACGCGCGCCGACTTCGCCGTATCGCTCCGGCGTCGAAAGGATTTGCGGCGGATTGTTTTCCGCGTCGCCGACGGAAATATTCGGCTTTTCGAGCACGACGATTTCGTAACGAACGCCATACTCGTTAAAACCGTCGGAAAGCACGACGCCAAACGAATATTCCCCGACGTCGGCGGCGGTCGTCGCCCAACGAATAAGCCCCGTTTGCGAATCGATCGTCATTCCCTCCGGCGCTTCTTCGAGTCGGAAAGCAACCGGATCCTCCTCCGGTTCATAAACTTCGATCGCGTAAAAATACGCGTCTCCCGCGTAAACGCCCGACGGCGCGCTTGAGATAATTTGCGGCGGAAGATTTATCATAAACGTCAAAATCTCAAACTGTTGCGAACAACGATTACCGCTCGCGTCCTCAACGCTAATCGAAACGACGCTAACGCCCAAATCGTTTCCGGTAGGCGTCCAGCGAACCTTGCCGGTTAACGCGTCGATCGCCATTCCGTCCGGCCCCGTCGTCAACGAATAGACGAGCGCGTCGTTTTCCGGATCGACGGCGACGACGTCGTAAACGTAAGTTTCCCCCGGCTGAACTAAATTCGACGGTTGCGAAACGATCGTCGGCGCGAGGTTAACGCAGTCGGCGCAAACGGCGATTTCCCAAACTTGCGTCGCCGAAGCGCCGCGAACGTCTTTCGCTTCCAAAGCGACGCGAACGGTTGTTCCAACGTCGTCGAGAGTCGGGGTCCAACGCAAGAGGTTGGTTTCAGGGTCGAACGTCGTCCCCTCCGGCGCTTCGCGAAGCGTCAACGTAAAAGCGTCTCCGTTGGCGTCGACGATTTGCGGTCGATAAAGATACTCGAGCCCGGCAAGGGCGTAATTCGACGGTTCCGTCTTAAATTCAGGCGCCGCGTTTTGCTCGTACTCGACAACGCTTAGCGTCGCCGTCGCCGTCGCGTAAGCTCCGCGCCCGTCCGCGACGACAACCGTAAAGGTATGCTCGCCCAACTGTTCGAGCGTCGGCGTCCAAGCGATTTTACCCGACTCCGCGTCGATCGTCATTCCGACCGGAGCCGTCCCGCCGCGCTCCGCGTCGAACGAATACGTCAAAGCGTCGCCGTCCGGATCGGTCGCCTCAAGAACGACTTCGTAAAGCGAATCGACAAACGCCGGATTCGAAATCTCTTGCGTCAACAGAATAGGCGCCGAATTTTTATCGGTCGCGCCTTCGTCGTTCGTTTCGAACTTTTCCTCTTTTTTCGGCTGTTCGACGACGCGAATCGTCGCCGTCGCCGTCGCCTTGGCCCCCCGCCCGTCCGCGACGACAACCGTAAAGGTATGCTCGCCCAACTGTTCGAGCGTCGGCGTCCAAGCGATTTTACCCGACTCCGCGTCGATCGTCATTCCGACCGGAGCCGTCCCGCCGCG
>JAZNJF010000191.1:0-7278 GCA_045577885.1 Thermoguttaceae bacterium
TTTCGACGTTTTCGACGTTTTCGCCGTTTTCGCTGTTCTCGCTGTTTTCGCGTTGGACGGAAGCGGTCGTTCCTCTTAAAGCTCTCTCAACTTACCCGTTTTTCTCTCGTTTTTTCGATTTGACCGCCCCGCCGGGCGTTAAATTCATTGCAACCATTGCAACTGCTCCAAATTTCAAAAAAAAAATTAAATTGAATTTTTCCGGAATTTTCTTGCTTTTCCTCTCCGACGAGTTTAAAATGAACTCAAAGAGCGCGACGCAACGCCGCGTTCTTCGTCGTTTTTTCTTACTTTTCCGACGTTCGCCGCGACGACCTTTTCGCCGCCGACGTCGCCTTGTTCCCGTTTACAAGGAGTTTACGATGCAATACTTTACGTTTGTTTCTCGTTCCCGTTTCACGCTCGTCGCGCTTTTAGCCGCTTTTGTTTGCGTTTCGACCGTCGGTTGCAACGCGGCGCTCCGTCGCGCCGAATGCGCCGGCGTTTTCGTCCAATGCAAAGATTTCGTCGCCGTCGCCGCTCAAAAGTCGGAACAATTGGGCCCCGAAGCGGCGTCTCCGGACGGTCTCGCCAAGGGCGCGGCGATTTACGCCGAACTCCGCGACTGCGTTCGCTCGATCGACGCGAGCAAATGCCCGCCGGAATTTAAAAAGGCGTTCGACGACTTCGCCGCTTATACCGCTCGGTTGGGCGACGTCGGCGAGGAAATCGTCGCCGCGTATGAAAAAGCGACGGCGGGCGACGCGGAGGCCGCGGAAACCGCCAAAACGAAAGCGCAAGAATTTATAAGCCTCGGCCAAGAACTCGACGCGCGCCTGAAAACGTTGCAAGAAGCCGCGAAGAAAGGCAAATAATCCCGTTCGTTTTCAATTTTCGTCGCGGCGCCGCCCGCCTTTCGAGCGCTCGACGTTCGCCGCTCCGTTCTCATTCCCTTACTTTAAGGAGTTTACGATGCGAAATTTTGCGTCCGTTTCTCGTTCCCGTTTCGCGCTCGTCGCGCTTTTGGCCGCTTTCGTTTGCGTTGCGACCGTCGGTTGCGGCGCCGTCGTCGAACGCGCCAAAGATCGCGCCGCCGTCGAAAAAGTCCAAAGTCAATGGGTCGTTTACGTCAACCGCTTCGCCGACAAGGCGGAAGCGATGCAAGCCGCCAACCCGAGCGATCCTTTGCAAGTTTTCCGCGACTCCGAAAAAATTTACGTCGAATGCCGCGACAGCGCGCGTCTGCTCGACGTAAGCGCCTGCCCGGTAGACTACCAAACCGCGTTCCACGAAACGCTCGCCTCCCTCGACGCGATTTGCGACTATCTCGGGAAAATTACGTCGGGAGAAATCGCGCTCGATCCGTCGCTCGAACCGGAATTTCGCCGCTTGTCGAACGTTTTTACGAGCCTTATGGCTCGTCAAGACGAGGTTGCGGCGAAATATTGCGGTCAATAAGCCCGTTCGGTCGCGTTTTTCTTTCGATTTCAGCGTCGAGCGCGCCCCTTTCGCCGCTCGACGCGAAATTATCGCTCGTTTTTCTATCTTCCTAAGGAACCGCAACTATGTTAAACTTTGCGTGTTTTGCCCAAAACAACGCTCCCGTCGGTCTTATCGCGCTGATCGCGGGAATCGTCGGCGGCGTTTGCGCGATCGTCGCCGGTTTCGGGATCGCGAAACTTATCCTGAAAAACCGCGCGCTCGGCAAGACGCACGACGCTCTCGGCCGCTTGACCGCGACGCTTTTCAAGCAAATCGAGTCTTTCGAAGCGACCGTTCCGCCGAACGCGCCCGCCGCGAAAGTTTACGCCGGATACGCGGCGATTTTCGCCAAATACCTCGAAGCGCTTCGTTCGCTCGACGCGAGCGCCTGCCCGCCCGATTACCAATCCGGCTTTAAGGCTTGCGTCGACAATGTTTCCCAAACGCTCGCCTTCCTCCAAAAAGAATCGATTTCCCCGACGCAAACGTCGGCGATCTTCGCGACGGCGACGAATCCGCGCGACGTCGTTCAGGCCCGCCTCGCGGAGTTGGGAACTTACGCGACCAAATTGGACAAAATCGCGTATCGTTATATCAACCTGAAATAACGCCGTTCCCGCTTTTTTTTGCGCCGCTCGACGTTCGCCGCGTCGAGCGTTTTTTCTTCCGTCTTCCGTTTTTTCCGGTTTTAACGCCCGCTTATCCGCTTTTTCGCAAAAAATTTTCGGCTAAATTCCAAATTTTTTGCCAATTTTCTCCCGCGCTCGCCTCTATACCGATAAAGGAAGTAAAAATTATCGTTTTTCTCGCGCGCCGCCCCGACGGCGACGCCGAAAACCTATTTCAGCGACAACGCCTAAATTAATGCGCAAAGGAATTAGCCATGCCTATCGACCGTCTTTCCATCGCGGGCCCGGACGAAGCGGTTCGTCCGCAAGAACTCGCGGAGTTGAGCGACCGTTATCCGTTCGTCGAATGGTCGATTTTATACGGTCATCCGATCGAGCCGCTCCGCCGTTTCCCGACGGTCGCTTGGATTCGCGAACTGACCGAAATTTCCGCCGAGCGCGCCCGAACGACCGGTTCGCCGTTGCGTCTTTCGCTCCACCTTTGCGGCGCCGCGGTTACGTCGTTGATCCGCGACCAAGGCGACGGTTTGGCGGAAATCCTTCCGTTAATCCCGAGTTTTCAACGGATTCAGCTGAACGTCAACTACCGCAAGGTCGAGGCGGCCTTGCCGACGCTTCCTCGCGTTCTCCGCAAGTTGCGTCCGGCGCCGCAGTTTATCGTTCAGTTGAACGGCAAAGCGATCAACGAAGAGGTCGGCGAAACGCTCCGTTCGCACGGTCTCGACGTCGCGCTCCTTTACGACGCGTCCGGCGGTCAAGGGATAACGCCCGAACGTTGGCAGGCGCCGAAGGGCGATTACTGCGGTTACGCGGGCGGGTTGAGTTTAGCCAACATTGAAGCGCAAATTCCGCTTATCCGAGAGGTCGCCGGTTCCGCCCGAGTTTACCTCGACTTGGAAGCCGGGGCCCGCGACGCGCAAGACCGTTTCGATATGGACGCGGTCAAGCTCCTTTTGGAAATCGTCGCGCCGCATATCGACGCTTAATCCGCGTTCGACGCCTTAAAGTCGCGGCGTTTGCCGACGTTTTTTCGCGTCGACGAACGCCGAACGACTCCTTTTCTCGCGACGGAGCGTTTGGCTCCGTCTTTTTTTACCTATTTTGATTTTTGAACACTTTCCAAAAAACGAAAGGACGAATATGTCGATTTATCGAATTTCTATCGCCGGAACCGACGACGCCGTTCGCCCGGAAACGCTCGCCGCGTTGAGCGACCGTTTCCCGTTCGTCGAATGGGGGATTTTGTTCAGCCGTCCGGAAACGGTTCGCGAACGTTACCCGTCGTTGGACTGGATTCGCGAGTTGACGGCGATTTCGCGCCGCCGCGCGACCGACCGACCGACCGCTTAATCTCTCGCTGCATCTTTGCGCCCGCGCCGCGCAGAAAACGATTCGCGGCGACAGGGAAGCGCAAAGCGAGTACCGCGATATTTTCGCCGACTTCCAACGCTTCCAGCTGAACGCCGACTATACGAAGTCGCGCAAATATTTGCCGAACCTTCCGACCGCGTTGCGGGAACTTTCGCCGTCGGGCCAAATTATCGTCCAGCCGACCGGCGAGCCGTTGAACGAAGAGGTCGCGCAAAACCTTGCCGACGCGGGTTTGGACGTCGCGTTCCTTTTCGACGGCAGCGGAGGTTGGGGCAAAACGCCGGAGAGTTGGCGCGCCGCGGAAGGTCGCGCCTGCGGTTACGCGGGCGGCTTGAATCCGGAGAATCTGGAAGCGGCGATCCCGCAAATCAAAGCGGCGGCCGGCGACGCGCGGGTTTATCTCGACCTAGAATCGGAGGCCCGCGACGCCGACAACCGTTTCGACCTTGCGAAAGTCGAGCGCATTCTAGAAATCGTCGCGCCGCATATCGACGCGTAATCCGCCGAAACCGCCGTCGACGCTCAAACTCGCCGAACGCTAACGCCGTCGACGGCAAAACGAAACGGTCGGCCAACGTTTCCTTTAGGAACGTCGGCCGACCGTTCGCCGCTTATCGTTCCGCAAAACCGTCGCCGAAGCGTTTTTGCCGACCTCGACTCGGGCAATTTCGCCCGCAAACCGACGCGCCGACTCGCCCGCAATCCTCCGAAACGCGGAACGGCGAGGCGTCCGCAACGCTTCGCCGTTTTTTCAGTCTTATTATCTTAACGGTTTTGCCGGTTTTGCCTTTTTACCGCCTTGCGTCGGTCGCGACGCGTCAAGAAGTTTACTTTTTAACGCGCCGCACCCGAGTAAAAAGTGGAAACGCGTCTTCCCCGACTTTCGTCTTGCGCGGCAACTCCACCTTCTTAAACCATAACGCCGTATCCGCAAACGCATAGTCGCCGATCGTTTGCAACCCCGCGCCGAAAGTAACCGATTGCAAAGCGCAGCAGTCCCCAAACGCCCTGTCGCCAATCGTTTGCAACCCCGCGCCCAAGGTTACAGTTCGCAATGCCTCGCACTTCTTAAACGCGCACTTGCCAATCGTTTGCAACCCCGCGCCGAAAGTAACCGATTGCAAAGCGCAGCAGTCATTAAACGCCCAGTCGCCAATCGTTTGCAACCCCGCGCCGAAGGTTAACGATTGCAAAGCCTTGCACTCCTCAAACGCGCTGTCGCCAATCGTTTGCAACCCCGCGCCGAAGGTTACAGTTCGCAATGCCTTGCACTCCTTAAACGCGCTGTCGCCAATCGTTTGCAACCCCGCGCCGAAGGTTAACGATTGCAAAGCCTTGCAATCCTCAAACGCGCTGTCGTCGATCGTTTGCAAAGAATCCGGGAAAGCAACATTTTGTAAAGCGCTGCAGTGGCTAAACGCCCTGTCGCCGATCATTTGCAAGCCCGCGCCAAAAGTAACATTTTGTAAAGCGCTGCAGTGGCCAAACGCATTGTCGCCGATCGTTTGCAAGCCCGCGCCAAAAGTAACATTTTGTAAAGCCCAGCAGCAGTAAAACGCACAGTAGCCGATCGTTTGCAAGCCCGCGCCAAAAGTAACATTTTGTAAAGCCCAGCAGCAGTCAAACGCACGGTTGCCAATCGCTTGTAAAGAATCCGGAAAAGCAACCTTTTGCAAAGCCTTGCACTTCTCAAACGCCCCGTCGCCGATCGTTTGCAAGGAATCCGGAAACACGATCGATTTCAAAGAAGCGTTATCTTTAAAAACCTCGGCGTCGATTCCGACTACCGGGCGCCCCTCCGCCGTCTCGGGAACGACGACCTCGGCCGGCCCGCCGCTATAACCGCAAAGCCACGCTCCTTCCTCGTCGAACCGCCATTGAAACCGCGCCTCTTCGCGCTTCAAAAAAAACCGCGTCGTCGGCTCGGAAACGACCGAAATCTGAAAATATTGCGCGTTTTGCCCCGTTTGCGCGGACGGTTCGCTTTGCGGTAGTTTTTGCGCGCTCGACGGCGCGGCGGCGATATCTTCGTCGAAAACGGCGGCGTAAAGTTCGCTCAACGCGTCATTTAGTTCCGCTTCGCCGTCGACGACGTAAAGCGCTTTCAACGCGTCGCGGGCCGCTTTCAGGTCGGTTTCAAGGAGTCGGGTCGCTTCGGCCGCTTGAAACGCGTCGGCGCGAGTTCGCGGCTCCGTCGCCGTCGAGGCCAACTGCATAAACCGTTCGACGCAACTCGCCCAAAAGTCGCGCCAAAGGGGCCGTCCCGCCAACGCCGCCGCGACGTCGGCGACTTCCAACCGCATTTGCGTCGTCGCCCAATAATCGGCGTTCGAAGCGGTCGGATCGAACCGAACGCAACGCGCCTCTTCAAGCGCCGCCAACGCGTTCGCGACGTCGTCGAGGAGAAAAAACGTCGTCGCTTCGCAAAGTCGCGCCGAAATTTCCCTCTCGTTTTTCAGGAGAACCGCCGCGCGCTTGAACTCCGGGAGCGCCTGACGGCACAGGCTGCCGAAGAGCGTTTCGTCCGACGAGCGCGACGCCGCCCCGAGCAACTCCCACCCGACTTGGAAATGCGAGTCGAAAAACAAATCGATTTTCTCGTCGAACCGCCGAACTTGCGCTTTCGCTTCGTCCATCGCGACGGTCAACGCTTCTATTTTCGAGGCGTTCGCATTCAACTTTTGTTGAAAAAGAGCCAAATTTTGCGCGACGGTCTCAACTTTCGTTTCGACTCCGTTCAGCGTAACGGTCGCGGTTGGCGTCGAACTCGTATTCAACGCGTTGCCGCAAGCCGACGCCGCCAATCGAGCCAACCAAAACGCGCCTTCGCAAGCGCTCAAAATATCATAGAGCATTATTCCGCCTTTCCGAAAAACGCGCGCCGCTCCCAATAACCGCGTTGCTCAAAACAAAAAACTTTTACGCTTAATTATACTATCGACACAACGATTTTCAAGGCTTGCTCGCAATTTTTCCCCGGCGTTCGTCATTTCTCCTCCAAACGCCGCATTTTTTCGCCGAAACTAGCGTTAAATTCCCCTAAAACGCGCAATGTTCGACGTCGCGCGAAAAAGCGTCGCCGCCGCTCCGGACAATAGCGAGCAAAAATTATCGTGTCAAAAAAAATCGCGCGGGAAATTCGATAAAAGCAAGGCGCCAAAAAGCCGCTTGACTTGCGGCGTTCGGACACGGACGCGGTAAGTCGCGGCGCGGACGAATTTTCTGAGAAATCTGAACACCGCTTGACTTATGTCCGCCTGACGTACCCTAAAACAAAGCTGGACGTCCGCGCGGAAAATGGGCTCGAGGAAAAATAACAATATCGCTTGACTTGCGGCGTTCAGACAAGGTAAATCACGACGCCAACGAGTTTTAGCCAAAATTCAAACATCGCTTAATTTGCGAGAGTCGACGGCGTTACCGAACGCGGCGAAACGTTGAAAAAGGCGGTCGAGCGGCGTTATCAAACGCGGCGAAGCGTTGAAAAAGGCGGTTGAGCGGCGTTATCAAACACGGCGAAGCGTTGAAAAAGGCGGTTGAGCGGGTCGAGCGCGAATCGAACGTTTGGGCGGGGCCACTCCGGTTGAGCAAACGTCGCAACGCAAGAACAAAAAAAAGCCGGTTAAGTTTCCTTAACCGGCTTCGTATATCATAGTAAAGATTTCATACAATGTAAAACCAATCTTGCGATCCCTCGTAAAACAACCAATTTGACTCGGCTGAGTTTCTAATATCCTTAGAAAGGAGGTGATCCAGCCGCAGGTTCCCCTACGGCTACCTTGTTACGACTTAGTCCCAATCGCAAAGTTCGTCTTCG
>JAZNJF010000192.1:0-1726 GCA_045577885.1 Thermoguttaceae bacterium
GATTCAACCCGGCCCCGGCGCCGTCGTAACCGGAACGTTCGCGCATATTTCCGACGCGGTAATCGACCTGCAAATCGAAGGCCAACCTAAACCGATCGGTTGCACGACGACGCACCCGTTCTGGTCCGTCGACCGTCAAGACTTCGTCGAAGCCGGACGCCTCCAACAAGGCGAACGCGTCCAACTCTACGGCGGCGAAACCAAACGCGTCGTCCAAAAGCTCCCGCGCCCCGGCCCCGTAAACGTCTACAACCTAGAAGTTTACGCCGAACACGTATACCGCGTCACGCCCGACGGCGTGTTGACGCACAACAATGGATGTTCTTCTGACGACGCCTCCGATCTACTTAAAGCTAACCATCGAAAAGGAATGAGGTTCGAAGCGGAAGTTAGAAAATATTATGGCGTAAAGAAAAAGGAAAACATCAAAATAACTCAAAACGGTAATACCCGATACCCTGATATTATTATTGAAGAAAAAATTGATGGAAAGATACAACAACACTTTATAGAGGTTAAAAACGTTAAACGTTTAAACTTAACAGCCCAAATTAATGATTTTATTGAATACGCTTATGACAAAGGTATTATATTTACCATTGTTGTCAAAAATCGCCAAGATTTAAAAATATCTAAACCTTTACAAAAGAAGATGAATAAATATAACTTTCCAATCAAAAAATTTCCAGAATAGAATAGTTTACTTCTGAAAAGATGAATTTATGACGGTAAAAATTTATTCCAACTTGAATTACGAAGAGATTTACGAAGCGTCCCTAAAGGACTGGCGCTTTATTGCCCGCGGGTTAATTTACAGCGAAGAGACCGAGCGGCGCTTCGCGGAGACCGTCGCGCGGCTTTGGGCGGATTTCGCGACCGAGCGCGTTTCGGTCGAGGAGTTCTGCGACGGCTTTTTTCGTTGGCTTGACTCGTTTTACGAGGTAATTTGTCGTTCGACGCGCTACCTTCGCGACGAAGACGTCCCGAGTTGGGCGAGGAAGGTCGACGAGCTGAGGTCTAGGGGAAAGCTAGATTTTACGCTTGACGAAACGCGGGAATTTAAAGTCGAATATTTGAGCGCGGCGCATTGGTTGGAGTCGGATTTTTTTCAGGCGGCACAGCTTCTTTGCGAATGCGCGCGAAACGCTCCCAAATTGGCGAAATCGTCGGCGTTCGCTCGCCTTATTCGTCGAATTATTTTGACCGAGCGTTTCGACGGCGGGCGTCGCGGATTTATCGAATTTCTCCTTCCGGTTACTAAGTTTGTCGAAGGAATCGACTTACGTTCGTTCGCGCTTGACCCGAAGTTTGCGGGACACACGTTCGCCGCCTTGTCGAAATTGAAGGACGGGCGTTTCGTCGCCGAAGCGGAAACCGTTTTGTGCGAAAACCCGAAGCTGTTCGCGCTTTTTCGAAAGCGTTTGGAGCGTTATATTCAGCGTTACAAGACGTCGGAATGACAGCGTCGAAATTATTATAGCGAATAACAATGTCCAGCTCGAAAACGCCCGCGCCCCCGGACGACGCGCTCCTGACCGCCTTGGCCGTCGAGCAAATCGCGACGCAAAAACGCGACCAAACGACGACGGCGCAAGACGTTAAACGCGACGTCGCGAAGCGCCACGAGACGTCGAAACCGAACGACGAAAACGACTCCGACGTTAACTCGCGTCAAACGTCGACTTCCGCCCGACGCGACAAACGCGACTCCGCGTCGCGTTGGAAG
>JAZNJF010000193.1:0-5732 GCA_045577885.1 Thermoguttaceae bacterium
GCTTGTTTCGACAAGTCGTCGTAAACGATCAGCGCGTGTTCGCCTTTGTACGTAAAGTATTCCGCCATCGCGGTTCCGGCGTAAGGCGCGATATACTGCAACGGCGCCGGCGAACTCGCGCCCGCGACGACGACGGTCGTGTAATCCATCGCGTCGTGTTTGCGAAGCGTCTCGATAATACCGGCGACGGTCGAGTCTTTTTGCCCGACGGCGACGTAAAAACACTTGACGCCCTTCCCCTTTTGGTTGATGATCGTATCGACGGCGATTTGCGTTTTGCCGGTTTTGCGGTCGCCGATGATCAACTCGCGTTGGCCGCGCCCGATCGGGGTCATCGCGTCGATCGCTTTGAGCCCGGTTTGAAGCGCTTCCGTTACCGGCTGACGGTCGGCGACGCCCGGCGCGTCGCTTTCGACGAACCGAAATTCGTTCGTAACGACCGGGCCGCGCCCGTCGAGCGGGTTCCCCAACGGGTCGAGAACGCGTCCGAGAACCGCGTCGCCGACCGGCGTTTGCAGGAGCTTGCCGGTTCCGCGGACTTCGTCCCCTTCGCGAATTTTCAGGTAGTCGCCCAAAATGATGACGCCCACGCTGTTCTCTTCAAGGTTGAACGCCAACCCCTTGACGCCGTTCGGGAACTCGAGCATTTCGCCGGACATGACGCCGGAAAGGCCGTAAACTTGGGCGATGCCGTCGCCGACCTCGATCACGCGCCCGACTTCGCGGACGTCGATTTGGGTCTCGAACCGTTCAATTTCCTTCTGAATGACGGAAGCTATCTCGTCGGCTTTGAATTTCATGGACGCTCCTGTTAATCGTTTCTTGGCGCGCGTTGTTCAGTTGAGTTGCGATGGAAGCGTCGTAGACCTTGTCCCCGACGCGAACGACGACGCCGCCGATCAATTCCGGATCGACGACGGCGAAAAGCTCCGGCTCGCCGCCGACGAGTTTCCGCAATTGGGCCGCGAGGCTCGCTTTAGCTTCTTCGGAAAGGGGAGCCGCCGTCGTAACGCGAACGGCGACGCGACCTTTGCGCTCCGCTTCAATTTGTCGGCAACGGCGCCGAACGTCGCGGAGAATTTCGGTTCGCCCGCGTTTGGCGAGCGTTTTGAGGAAGTTTTTGAAAATCGGCGTCGCGTCGCGGCAAACGTCGTCGACGATTCGCGTCTTTTCGTCGACCGGAACCATCGGGGACGCGAGGATTTCCTCGAACTTCGGGAACGCGTCGCAGGCGACCTCGACGAACTCGTCGAACTCGGCGAGAAAGTCGGCGGTCGAAACGCCTTGCGCGTCGCAGGCCCCGAGCGCCGCGACGGCGTAAACGTCGGCGAGCTTTGCTCTCGACGCGTCGGCGGCGAACCCGGTCTCGTGTCGCGCTTCTTGTTCAAATTTCTGTTTCATTATTCGTCTTTTTTAACGACGCGCCGCCAAATCGGGACGCGCCGTCCTTATTTCGCTCGTTGGGCTTCGTTCGCGAACTACTTGCGAGCGAGTTCGTCGACGGCTTCCCCGAGCAAGCGTTCGCCGCGCGTCGGGTCGATCGTTTCCTTCAAAATTTTCCCGGCGAGGTTCGTCGCGAGTTCGGCGCTCTTGGCGGCGAGCGTTTGGAGCGCGCCGTCGGTCGCGATTTCGACGTCCTTCAACGCCCGTTCGCGCTCCTTCGCGGCGGCCTCTTTCGCTTCGGCGACGATTTCGCGCGCCATTTTCTCGGCGTCGGCTCGGGCTTCGGCGACGACGCGACGCGCTTCTTCGGCGGACTCGTCGAGTTTGCCGCGGTACTCGTCGAGGAGAGCGCGAGCGTCGGCGTTCGCCTTTTCGAGCGCGGCGCGACGTTCGATTTCGGTTCGTTCGCGCTCGTCGAGAGCCTTCGCGATCGGGCCGAACGCGAAGCGTCCGAGAACCGCGACCAAGCCGAGGAAGACGACGGCGGTCCAAATCGCCAAGTCGGTTTGCCAAACCATCGGGTTCAGCGTCGCTTCTTCGCCGCCGTGTTCGGACGCCCAAAGCGCCGACGTTTCGAGAAGGAAAACGCCGACCGCCGACGACGCGACGAAAGCCGCCCGCCTTTTCGAGACGCGGAACCCGCTCGCCGCCGCGTTAAACTCGTTAAACTTCATGTCAACACCCCATTTTTGCTTTTGGGTCTCGCGCCGACGGTCGCCGACGCGTCGAACGGGCTTATTTCAACATGCAGACGATCAACGCAAAGAAGGTAACGCCTTCGACGAGCGCGGCGGAAATAATCATCGCGGTTTGGATTTTGCCGGCCGCTTCCGGTTGACGCGCAATCGCTTCGACCGCGCTCGCGCCGATGCGACCGATCCCGATCCCGGCGCCGATCAACGCGAGACCGCACCCGATCCCGAAAAGCCCCGAAAAGTCGAAACCGGCGGTTTCCGAAACGGCGCCGGCGGTCGCGACTTCCGAAACGGCGGGCGCGTCTTGCGCCAAAGCGGCGAGCGGAGCGCAGAAGAGGGCGAAAACGAACGTCAAGGCGACGAGTTTAGCGAGCTTGTTCACGAAAAATCTCCTAAAACGGTTGGGTTTATCGTTCGCCGCGCGAACCGTCGACGCAAAAAGCCGAACGACCGGCGGAAAACCGAATTGTTATTCAAAATCTGTCGCGCTTCGACGTTCGCTTCGTCGCGGAACCGCCGATTTAGCGCTTTTCGTTATTTTGTCGTTATGTTATATATAGGGCGACGCGACCAAAAAACGCTCGTCGCGGCGCCGCGTTTCTCGTTCGTTTTTCTCAATGTTGGTGTTGCGCCATTCCAATGAAAATCGACGCGAGGAACATAAAAATGTACGCTTGCAAAAAGGCGACGAAGAGTTCGAGCAAACTCAACGCGACGCTCATCGCGACGCTTCCGACGGCGACGCCGACCCAAAGCGCGAGATAGTCCGCGGTCCCGGCGATAAAACCGAGCAAAACCGCCAAAACCAAGTGTCCGGCGAACATATTCGCCAAAAGACGCACCGCCAAGACGACGTGTTTGATGAAAAGCCCGACGACTTCGATGACGAAAATCATCGGTTTCAAAACGACCGCGAGCGCGAGGGGAAGCTCCATCGTCGGAACCTGCCCGAGCCAAAAGCCGACGACGCCAAACTTCTTCATTCCGGAACCGATCAAAACGACGAACGTCGACGCGGCCAAAACGGACGTCGTCGCGAGCGCGCCGGTCGGAGAAGCGCCGAACCAAGGAATCAGCCCGGCCAAGTTGCAGAAGAGAATAAAGAAGAAAAGCGTCCAAAGAAACGGCGCGAAACGCCCGACGTCCTTTTTACCGATCGCCGGAGTCATCACTTCGTCGCGCAAATAAAGGAGAAAAACCTCCAACAAATTCCAAAATCGCCCGCGCGTCGGCTTCCCGGACTTTATTTTCGCGGCCATCGGGAAGAAAATCGCGATCATCAGAACCGCGACGGCGAGTTCGACGACCATAAAGCGCGTTAACTGAACGCCGCAAATCGTCGGCAATTCGAGCGACCAGCCTAAAAATTGCGGAAGATGGTACTCGGAACCGTCGGAAACGTGTCCCGCCAAATCGCTCATATTAATCAATTCGCCGCTCATATTCGCTCGGTTCGTTCTTCCCCAACGTCGTTGGTTCTTAGCGTTTAAGCTTATTTTGCGACCGCCGCCGTTCGACCGTCGCCGTTAAAATCGTTATAATCGTCGCGACCGTTTGCCCGACGCTCCAAACGCCGCGCTCCGCCCGACCGTTGCGACGTCGCGACCGCCGCGATTCGTTTATTCGTTAAAACCGTTTAATTCGTCGTCTCGCGTCCGCGTTTTCCGACGTTTCAAACGCCGTTCGTCGATCGGAAAAATCGCCGCCAAGTGCAAGGGCGCCGTCGCGAAATACGCAAGCAAGAGCGCCTTCAAGCCGGTTCGCGCCGCCGCCGGTTCGCCCGCGACGACGAACGCCAAGGCGACGACGCAAAAAGCGCCCGTCCGCGCCCAAATACCGTAAAACGCTTCGGCGACGCCCGCTTCGCCGCGATATCGGTAATACGCCGCGACCGCGAACGCCGACGCGCCGTTCGAAACGCAAAATATCGCCGCTAAAAACCAAGGAACCGTTAAAGTCGCCGCCGCGTCGCTCAACCAAAAACGCCAAATCGCCGCCCAAACGACGCTCGCGTAAACGCTCCACCCGGCGACGCGCGCCGTCAAGCTAGCGACGCATTCGGGTTTTAACGTTTTTTCTTTTTTTGACGAGTTTGACGGTCGAGGCGATTCCGAAAATTGGGAAACGTCGTCGACTCGCTTCATCGGCGCCGCTCCGCTTCGCCAACGTTAAGCGAAGTTCCCGGTTGAGCCGACGATTCCAGTTGTTCCGTCCGTTCCGTTTTTTCCGCGAAAAACGCCGCCGCGCGCGCCAAAGTCTCTTCGAACTCGCCGCGCAAAACTTCCGTTTTTAACGATTCGGCGGAAATTTCCGCGTCAAAATCGGCGTTATCGCGTTTGCGCCCGTTTTCCAGCGCTTCCGAAGCGGTCGCGCCGTCGCGTTCGAGACGCTTCGTCGCCGCGACAAGTCCGACGCCGAACGCCGCCGCGCCCAAAAGAGCGCCGACGACCGTTCCCCAAGGCGCCGTTTCCCAACGCCGGTCGACCAAATATCCTAGAGCCGCGCACAAAGCCGCTTGCGCCGAGACGGTTGAAATCCGTACAACCGCCGCGCATCCGACCGCTAGGGACGAAAAATCTCCGTTGCTGTTACTCATTTGTTGCTCGTCGGCGACAAGTCGAGCGTCAAACAAAACGCGACGTTTTCGCAACGTCGATTCCGTCGGCTCGCGCTCGTTCGCTTCCGTTTCGTCCGCTCGACGGAGTCGCTTTCGCGTTGGAAAAACGTTCGTTTCCCCGTAAATAGCGTTTGCGACGCGCGCCGTTCGGCAAGCGTTAATAATTAGTATGCAAAAAAAGTTCGCTTTGTAAAGGTTAAAAACCTTTATTTTTTTATTTTTTCTTAAAACGCGGCAAATTCGGCAAGATAGACAAATTACTCCGGTCTTTTTTGAGGAGTCCGTCGACCAACGCGCCCGTTTCCTTTTTTCTCGCCCCAACGCTAGAAGCGCAAGCGACGCGCTATCGATATTTTTTTATTTTTTATTATTCAAAAGAGCTTTCGGTTCCGCGCAAAGCGATCGCGAAACCGAAAAGCTCGCGACGCCCGCCGAACGCGCTCGACTCAAAATCGAACGCGTTCGCAACGTCGAACGATTAAGCGCAAACGATTACGCTTTTTCCCATTGTTCGCGCAGGAAAGCGATCGTCTTTTTGAACGCTTCTTCTTTATCTTTACCGGCGCAACCGCATTCGAACGAGCAGAAGTCGGTGTAACCGATGTACTTCAGGCCGCGGAAACCGTCGACGTAATTACGATCGTTTTCGCCCGGGAAGGTGCGGCGCGGATTCGAGACGCCGCCGGCGAGGTGGACGTGTTTCAGGTACTTCTTACCGGCGCAAATGAAGGCGCCCATGTCGTTCGCTTCTTCGGTGTCCATGTGATAGAAGTCGCCCATGACGGTAATGCCCGGGTTGTCGTCGGACGTGCCGGCGATGCGTTGAATGTCGCGGCAGAGCGACGCGCCGTCGGCGACTTGACGCAGGAAGAACGCTTCCATACGGCAGAGCGGTTCGAAAATGACGGCCGTGTTCATACTGGCGGCGAATTTCGCGACTTCCGGCATGAACTCGAGCAAGAGTTTGCGGATTTCTT
>JAZNJF010000194.1:0-2168 GCA_045577885.1 Thermoguttaceae bacterium
TGTTGTCCTGCTCGACGTTGCAAGACAATTCGCGTATCGTCCCGTCCGGCAAGCGTTTGTAAATCGTTCCGACGTGCGTCGTCCAACAGCCGACGTAACGCTTGGCGCGGGTCGAGCAAAAGACGATCGAATCGTCCGGAAGCCAAGTCGGCTCGTAGTCGTCCCAACCGGGCGGCGCGAAGTCGCGAGCGTTCCCGAGCGGCGCGGCGGAAGAACGAAACTCCGTCGCCGTGCGCGGTTCGACGCCCTCGGGGAGCTTGAGCGGTTCGTCCGTCTCTTCGCCGGTGAGGCGCGTAAGTCCCGTGCCGTCGGCGTTTATAACGTAAAGACTGTAGTGTTTTTTCCCCGCCGGGAGGTAAGAAAAGAGGATTTTGTTCCCGTCGTAATGGACTTGCGGGTCGCGGAAGTTCCCTCGCGGGTCTTCAATAATCGGACGCGTCTTTTTTGTAACGACGTTATAAGCGTAAATCCCGCCGCCGCTTCCCATTGGGAACGGCAAACGGCAAACGTTGTCGGCGTAATAGCCGATATTCGCGTACCAGTGCCCGTCGAAACTGGGTTTGCGGACGGCGAAAACGATTTCGTCCGGCATTCCGGCGTCGCGGTAACCGGCGAGCGTCTCTTCGAGGGGCGGTCGCGCCGCTTTCGGGTTGACCGCCGCGGCCAATTCCTCCGGCGTCGGACGGCGTTCGAAGACGGCGATTTCGGACGCGCCCCAATGGAGCCCGCCCTCGTAACCGTTCAAAAATCGGATTTTAACGGTCGAAACTTCGCGTTTTTCAAACTCGCCGAACTGCGGGCCGTGAATCATCTCGAACGTTCCGGTCGCGACCGGCGTTTTGTCGTCGTCGAGCCAAATTTCGTAATCGCGGAAGACCACGTTCAACATCGCCGCCCCGGTACGCCCGTAATAAACGACCGTCGAAACGGCGCGCGGCTCGTCCCAAGTCAGCTCGAAATCGGCCTTTCCGCCCGTTTTTTCGCCGTTGACGACCCAAGAACGCCCGCGGTCGCCCCCGCCCAACTTCGGCGCGACGTCGCCGTCGATCGCCGCGAACGCCGTATAAGGCGCGCTATGTTCGTTCGACGCCCAAACATCCGCGTCGAACGCAAGATTCCGAAGCGCGACGTTTTGCGTCGACGCCGAACCGTCCGCCGCAAGCGACGCGACGCCGCCGAACCCAACGCAAACGCCGAACGCCGCCGCCCAAATCGTTCGTTTCATTTTCTTCCCTTCATTCTTAACGAATCCGCGCTCGCCGACGCTTCGCTTCCGCTCCGCCCGCGACGCTCCCCAAATTTCGACGGCTTAATTATAACGGACGTCGCTTTGCGTTTCAAGCGTCGAGGGACCAAACGAGGCGAAAAGTTCGCAAAACGCCGCTCTTTTGTATTGTCGCGATCGCGCCGACGCGTCCTTCCGCCGTCCCGCTTAACGGAACGAACGCCGCGCCGGAACCGTTTTTGGGCGCTTGTCGGCGGCGCAAAATCGGGTATAATCGTCGCGACGGTCGGCGGAAACGTCGCCGCGCAATCGTCAAAACCGGCAAAAAACAACGCTTTCAACGCCCGTTTCCGCCGTCTTTGATTTTCCTGTTTTAGCAACATTTTTCAACTTTTTCAAACGCGCCCTTAAGAACGGCGTTTTAAGAAACAAGAAAGCGACAAGATCGATGAACGCCGACGAAACGATCGTCGCGCAGGCGTCGGCGCAAGGAAACGCGCGCCGCGGAATCGTTCGCCTCTCCGGCGACGCGGTTCTCGACGCCGTCGCGCCCCTCTTCATTTTCCGCCGCCCCGGCGCCGACTTCCCCCCCGAAACGCCGGAAGAACTCGCGCCGCTCGCCCCCGTTTCGCCGTCGGCGGTCGTTCCGAACGTCGAGCGTCCGGCGGTTGTTCCCGGTTGGCTCGCGCCTTGGGGAGTCGAAACGCAACCCGTCGCGGCGTCGACGTTTGCCGACTCCGTCGAAGCCGAACGCCCCGACGTCGACGAAGCGCGAAAAATCGCCAAACGACAAGACGTCGCCGCGTCGTTCGAGCCGCCGCGTCTCGTCCGTTGCGCCCTTTTTTATTGGCCGTCCGGACGCGGCTTTACCGGCGAACGCGCCGTCGAACTGCATTTGCCGGGCGAAGTCGGATCGTAGCCATGTCGTTCTGTGGGCCAAGGA
>JAZNJF010000195.1:0-3034 GCA_045577885.1 Thermoguttaceae bacterium
CGACGTTAACGGCCAAAACGTCGAAAAAACCGGCAAAACCGATAAAAGCGAACGCGTCGCCGCCCCGCTCGCGCCGCCTTCTCCAACCGACGCGACGGCGCAAATCGCCCGAATCGTCGAGGAAGCGCGACGACGACGCGACGCCCGGCCTTAAACCGGCCTCCTTTTCCAAAAATCCCGCCTATTTTAACATTAACGTTTGTTTCGCGACGACGGCTCCGCGCCGAACCCGCCTTTTTATCCCGCCTTAACCGCCTTTTTAACCTATTTTATCAAATGAACCGCAACGACGACGCCTCTTCTCGCCCCCGCCCCCGCAAAACGGTCGACGAATTCCTCGACGAAATGGACGCTTGGGACAAAATCGCCGCCGGAATCGACGACGCCGCCTCCTTCGACTTCGACTCGAACGCCGAGTTCCCTTGGAGCGGTCGCGCAAAAAAATCGAACGAAAATCCCGACGACGCGCCCGCGTCTCCCGCTCCGCCGCAAAAACCGAGTCGGCCCGGCGCCTATCTCGTCGATTACGACGACGCCGAGAAAATCGACGAAGATTACGAAACCCGCGCTAAACGCCGAGAACGAAGCGTTTGGAACCGCGACGGCGTCCAGCGCGACGACCGCCGCTTCCCGTCCGACGGCGTTCGTCGAAACGACAATTATCGCGACGATTATTATCGCAATCGCGACCGCGACCGCGCTCCGTCGGAAAACGGCGACGCTCGCGACGGCGCCCGCCCTCGTTATTATCGTCAAGACGAACGCGGCCCCCGCGACGGCGGCGAACGGTTCGAACGTCGCGACGGTCGGCGCCCCCGCCCGAATTATCGCGATTATCGTCCCAATCCTAATTATCGAGAAAACGGTTATCGCGCTGAAAATCAAGACGGTCGCGCAAACGACGGTTATCGCGACGGAAACGCGCAAGACCGTTACGTCAACGACGGTCGCCGCCCCTATTATCGCGACGGAAATCGTCAAAACGGCGGTTATCGCGACGGCGGCTATCGCGAAAACGGTTATCGCGACGGAAATTACCAAAACGGCGGTTATCGTCGCCAACCGCGACGCGATTTCCGGAACTCGAACGGCGATTATCGGCAAGATTACCGCCCCAATTATCGCGACGATTATCGACGTTTCGACGACGCCGGTCCCGATTCCGATTATTACTCGGCGCGCGGTCCCCGCCGTCGACGCGATTATTACGAGAACCTCGAACCGACCGTCGGCGCGCTCGGGAAACGAGGCGAACCCCTCTCGTTGGCCGAAGAACTCGCGGCGCGACGCGGCAAACCGCGTTACGGAAGCGGCGCCAACGTCGCCGGAACGCCGAACGCCGACGCGACCGTTCCCTCGACCGACGAGCGCGATTGGACCGACGAACTCGAAAACGCGACCGCCGAAGAACGTCAAGCGATCGTCGAACTCGAACAAATGGACGCTCGCGAACTCGTCGCCGAAGCGCGCCGTCAAAATTTGGAAACGATCGACGGCGAACGGCGGCGCGACCTCGTCGTTCGCGTTCTCCGCGCTCGCCTCCAAAAGAACGGCCTCATGTACGGCGAAGGAACGCTCGAAATCCTTCCGGACGAATTCGGGTTCCTCCGGAGCGCCAACTCGCGTTACCTCTCTTGCCCGGACGACATTTATATTTCGCCGAGCCAAATCCGCCGGTTCGGGTTGCGCGACGGTTTGTCGATTTTCGGTCAAATCCGCCCCCCGAAGGAACGCGAACGTTACTTCGCCCTGTTGCGCGTCGAAACGATCAACGACGAAGACCCGAACGCGCTCGCCTCGAAACCGCATTTCGACGAGTTGACGCCCGCTCTTCCGGTCGAACGCGTCGCCGTCGACGCGCCCGGCGCCGACCTCGACTTGCGCCTGTTCAACCTCCTCGCGCCTCTCGGATTCGGCGGTCGCGGTCTCCTCGTCAGTCCGCCGCGCGCCGGAAAAACGACCTTTATCCAAAAAGCGGCGGAGGCGGTTCTCGCCGACCGTCCGGACGCGTTCGTTTTCGTCGTTTTGATCGACGAACGCCCGGAAGAGCTGATCGATATGGAGCGGCGACTGCGCGGCCCGCGTTGCGAAGTCGTCGGCGCGACTTTCGACGAAACGGCGGCGCGACACGTTCAAGTCGCCGAAATCGCGTTGGAAAAGGCGAAGCGGATGGTCGAATACGGTCGCGACGTCGTCTTTTTCCTCGACTCGCTGACGCGGCTGACCCGCGCTTGGAACCTCGAAACCGCCGCCGCGACCCTCGCGCCTCCGACGCCGGGCGTTCTCGAATCGTCCGCGCTCCTGCGAGCGAAAAAATATTTCGGGTCGGCTCGCAACGTCGACGGCGGCGGCTCCTTGACGCTCGTCGCGACGGCGCGACTCGACGACGGCGGCGGTTCCGACGACCAAATCCTCGAAGAATTTAAAGGCGCCGGCAATTGGGAAGTTTGGCTCGACCGCTCGCTCGCCGAAAAGCGCGTTTGGCCGGCGATCAACGTCGTCAAAAGCGGCGCGAATTGGGAAAATTCGGGCGACGACGGCGACGAAAACGCCGAAAAAATCGCCGCGCTCCGCCGACGTTTGGCCGCGATGGAACCGGTCGAAGCGATCCAGTTCTTGCGCGAAAAATTGGCCGAAACGGCGACGAACGCCGAATTTCTCGCTTCGATCGACCCGAAAACGTTTTAACGTCGCGACGCGTTAAAAACGGCAAAGTCGACGCGACCGTCAAAACCGGCGGCGCGTCGGCGCAACGTTGACGCAACGTCGGCGTTCGCCGAAGTCGCGTCGGCGGCAAAATCGGCGAAATCGCTTCAAACGGCGGCGCGTTCCGTTCGCGTCCGACGTCGGGCCCCCTTGCCGCCCGCCGCGTTTCGGCTAAAATAAAGAAGGCGGCGTTTCGACGGCGTTCCTTTTCCCGTCGACGCGCTTGCCGATCGGTCGGTTCGCCGCCGTCGTTTCGTCCGTCCGTTCGGGTCGAGCGGAACGGTCGAATCGGCGCCGCGACTCCGCGCCCCCCTTGTTTCGCCCCTTC
>JAZNJF010000196.1:0-11275 GCA_045577885.1 Thermoguttaceae bacterium
ACCGCACCACTTCAACGGGAAGGAGGCTTCCAAATCGGTCAGGCGCACCGACGTAACGCGACGTTTCGAGAACTCGAACGTTTGCGGTTCGGCGGTTTCCTTCAACTCGATTTTTTCGGTCGAGCCGTCCGAGAAGCGGAGGGTCGCGGTCTTCCAAACGTCGTCGTGCGGGAAGTCGGCGCGAACCCAGATCACCACTTTGTCGATTTCGACTTCGGTTCCGAAATTAATATCGAGCCAAAGGTCGGTGCGGAGGTTCGGGCCCCAAGACGGGAACGCCGGGCCGTGTCCGCGGTTGTTTTTGTTCCCGTCGATCGCGTTCTTCGCGGCGAACTCGACTTGATAGCCGTATTCGCTGTTCGACGTCGCGTGCGGGTACGACTCGACCGTCGCGGCGTCGCCTTGAATATCGTTCGGATTCAACGCAAGGTTGCGATAGACGTTTTCCGCGCCGGTTTTCTTCGCCAACGACGGGAACTTGCGTTCGAGGTAAGCCTTCATAAACGCTTCGCGCGCTTTCAAACCGCCCGCTTCGAACTGTTCGAAGTCTTCGAACGCCGGAGTTTCGCCGGTTTCGTCGGCTTTGATCTTCTTCGCGACGTTCGCGTCGACGATCTCGGCCATCTTTTCGCGTTTCATTAAATAATAAGCGTACTTCGCGTGTTCCTCCGGCGTCCAAAGCTCGGTTTCTTCGAGGTAGTCGCCGCAGTACGGAACGAGGAGGTCGATCCACATCGCGATTTTGCGCAGCGACAAGTCGTCGATTTTAACGTCGCGGTGGTTGGCGTCGCGTTCGCCTCGGAACATCGTAACGACGCGGCTCTTGGCGGCGCCGGCGTGATACGGCGGAAGCATTTCCGGGCCCTCTTGGATTCCCAAGTAGTGCGTGCGCGGGCCTTTGTGGACGCCGTCTTGCGTCAACAACATATACGCTTCGCTGAACGTGCGCCCGGCTTTGTGCATTTCCTTAGCGCGGCCCGGATCGGAGAACGCGGCGTTTCCGAGGAGGCTGAACGGCGCCGGGGTTCCGTCGGCTTTTTGGCCGCCGGTATGGCAGGAAACGCAATGCCCGTCCAAAATCGGTTGAATTTCGCGAACGAAGCTGAATCCGGAGTCGGCGAAACGGCCCGGCGCCGGTTTCCAAAGCGGCTTCGGCGTCGCGACGCCCTTGCGGAGCGCGTCCGTCGTCGTCGCGGTTTCGACGCCGACGTTTTGGATGATGTTTTCCTTCGGCTCGTGGCAACCGACGCAGCCGAACGTTTCGCCCGGTTGGAGCGTCGACCAACTGCGCATCGTTTGCGCGACGTCGCCGTTTTCGTCGACGAGTTGGAAATAAACGGGCGTCAGCGCCGGAACTTCGAAGTACGCGGAACCGTCCGCTTCGACCGGCACTTCGCCGAGCACCTTCTTAACGTCCCAAGTGCCGTTGTTTCCGGCGACCGGAGTCGCGACCATCGCGCCCCCCGCCGGGCCGCCGTTCACATTGTTGCGAATCCCCGCCGCCCGGAAATCAAGCGCGACGACGCGGAGCGACTTGATTTTTCCGCGTTCGACGCCCGCGAGGCCCGGGCCTTCGTAAACGTCTTGAACGTAATAACGACCGGTCTTTTCCTTCAAGTCGACTTGCGAAACGCGCGTCGTCGGGATCGAACGCTCGGCCAACGGGAGCGCTTGCCCGCAGCTGATCGCCGGGTCGAACGCGAGGAGTTCGCGGTTCCCCGCCGGGTCGAACCAGTAGACGCCGAACGGAACGCCGTACCACTTGCCGTTCGGACGGCGGCCTTCCGGCAGGTAAGCGACCAAGAAATTCGTTTCGTCGAACGCGTAAGGATATTGGAACAATTCGCCGACTTGCCCGTAAGCGTCGATTCGCTCCGCCGGGGTTTCGCGAACCGGAGCGATCAGCGTCGCGCCTTGGTTTTCTTGCGTCCCCTTCGAGCGATCGATCATCAACAGCTTGCCGTGTTGGTAGGAGTGGTGCCCGGACGCGATCGCGATCACTTTGCTCGCCGACCCCGGAACGCCGCGAGCGTGCATCACCGTCGTCGGGAAATAGGAGTTGTTTCCGTAAAATTCCGTTTGGCCGGTGCCGTCGACGTTCATCGCGAAGAGCGGCTGCGGGTAAATTTGCCCGCGGTCGTTGTAATCCCAACGGGTGTAAACGACGCGACCGTCCTCGATGATTTGCGGGTAGTTGACCGTTACTTGGTCGACCGAAACGCGACGGAGGAAACGGCCCTGCGCGTCGCAGGTGTAAAGGTTCGAAACCTCCGTCCACCAGCAGTCGGTGATTTGCGCGCAACGGGTCGAGCAGAAGAGGAAATCGCCGTTCGGGAGGTAAATCGGCTCAATGTCGGCGACGCCGAGGCCGAACGTGATTTGACGCGTCTTTTTCGTTTCAATATCGTATTCGTAGAGGTGAAAATCGTCTTCCGTGAAGCTCTTGCGCATCGCGAAAACGATTCGTTTGCCGTCCCAAGAGACGTCGGGGTCGCGAATCGTCCCCTCCGCCGTCGAGACGAGAACCTCGTGTTTGAGCGTTCCGTCCGGTTGGAAGGTCGCGAGGCAAAGCTGGCCGCCCGGCTTGCGGTCGACGCTGAAGTCGAGGTAGGCTTCGTCGCTGACGTCTTCGGTGTAAGCGTAATGGCTCGCGCCGATAACGTAATGTTTCGTGTAAACGAACGCCGGCGCGTTTTCGACGACGACGGCCAAACGGCGAGCGCGGCGAGCCTTGCAGACGTCGGCGTAAAGTTCGCGCCAACGCGGGTCGGTTCCGTTCGCGGAGTCGGCGGCCAAGTCGACGAAGCGCGAACGCAACTTTTCGACCGCCGCTTTCGAACCGGCGGGGGCGACAAATTCGTTTTCTTCGTCAAAATCGGCGTCTTTTTCGAGCGCGGTCAAGAGGCGGTCGACAAGGTCGCGCTCTTTCGAATCGCTTTTTTCGTCGACGAAGAACCCCGGCGCGGCGTCCTTCGCGTCTTGCGCCAACCAATCTTGGAAGAGGCGCGCCTCGAACTTGGCGGCGTCGAACCCCCAATCGGACTCGGCGCCGTTCGACGGAACGGGCCCGCAACCGAATAAGAAGGCGAACGTCGACGCCCAAACGCCCCAAACGGCGAAACGGTTAATCAACGACGGCATTTTTCCCTCCAAAACGCGCCGAAAAACGACGCAGATCCAAAAATCAAGCCTTAAAACAAAATTCGACTAACGACGCTCCAAACGCGAAACCGCGCTCGAACGCCGAGCCGACCCAACCGCGCCCGACGACCCCAAAACGCTCGTCGAACGCCGATTTTGTCAATATTAATTAATAAGGGCGAAAACGAACGCCCGGTCGCCGGCTTTCCGCCCGCTTCCCGTCCGCTTTTTAAGGACTTTTCGGCGGTTTTGAGCGGTTTTTCGAACCGTCGCGACGCGACTTTAACGCCGTTTCCAACGCTAAAACCGCTAAAATCGCTCCGATCGTTCCTTCGGCGACGCGTCAAACGGCGGCGGGCGCCATCGTAACGGCGAACTCGAACGAAACGGCGAGCTTTCCTTCGCAGTAAACTTTCGCTTTAAGGAAATAGGCGGCGGCCATTTTCTCCTTGAACGAAACGCGCAGTTCGACCGTTTCGCCGGGCCGCACAATCCGCTTGAACTTGACGTCGTTAATGCGACCGACGACCGGTTTCAGTTCGACGCCGGGTTCGCCGTTTTGCCCGTCTTCCCCATTTTCCGTTTCTTGCGCCGCGATCAGCCGCGACGTAAAGATCGCGCCCGCCTGCATCGCCGCTTCGCAAAGGACGACGCCCGGAACGATCGGCGCGCCCGGATAATGCCCGGCGAAGAAAAATTCGTCTTCCTTAAAGCGGTACGCGCAAACGATTTCCTCGTCGCTCCACTCGCGAATCTCGTCGACGAACAGGAACGGCGGCCGATGCGGAATCGCCGCCAAAATCGCCTCTTTCGAACCGTCGAAGGTCGTTTTTTCTTCCATTTTCTTCCCGTTTTCTCCGTTTTCTCCAATTTAACGCCGCGAACGCTCCGCCGCCGACCGGCCAAGTCGCTAAAATCAACGGAATCGCTAAAACCGCTTTGACGAAAGGGGAAAAACGCCTTTTTCGCGCTTTCCTCCGCTCCGCCGTCGACCGGCAAAATCGTCAATGTCGCCGGAATCGCTAAAACCGCTCCGTCGAGGCGGCGGAGAAAACGTTTTCCCGCCTTCCCCGCTCCGCCGTCGTCGAGCCGAACCGTTCGCGACGCGTCGTTAAATTTTGCGCAAACCGCGCGTTTTACGTCGTCGACGTTAGTTTTCGGCCCCGGCGACCAAGAAACCGTCGACGTCGTTCGCCGCGATGACGCCGTAATTGACCGCGCCGAGCCAGCCGGACATAATGATCCCGACGCTCCCGGCGTGGAAGAGCCCGCCGACTTTCGACGCGAGCGCTCGGCTGACCGCCAAGCCTTCGTACTTCGTTCCAAAGGAGGCGCCCCCCCAGTGGTCGGTGTAATCTTTGAACGTTTTCGGCGTCGCGGCCTCGACGTAAGCGACTTTGTCGCGGATTCCCGGAACGTACTTGTCGAGCGCGTCGAGCGTCGTTTCGATCAAGTCTTGTTTGCTCGCCTCGTACTCTTCGGGGCTCAGGTTCGCCCAATCGTCGTAATTGGCGTTCGAGCTGGCGACGACGTAATAACGGTCGGTTCCGGGTCGCGTTTTCGGGTAATAGAAGGAGTAAGTGCGGCTCGTAATATCGCGGCTAAGGAGCCAGTCGGCACGGAACTCCGGCGCGACGGAGGTGAAGAGCAAGTCGCCGCATTTCTCTTCGTCGAGCGTTTCGCCCTTTTTCAACGCGATGTAAACTTGCGCGCTCGAATTGTTGAGGCGGGTCGCTTCCGCGTCGGCGATAAAGTCCGCGTCGAAGTATTCTCGACCGACCAAGTCGAAAATCGTCCCTTTGAGGTTCCCGTTCGAGAGAACGGCGCGAGCGCGAATCGTTTTCCCGGCCAGCGTCGACTTATTTTTCGGGCGCCCGCCGATCTCCGCCGACTCGACCGTCAACGGTTCCGACGCGACGCGAACGCCGACGACTTTGCCGTCTTCGACCAAAATCTTCTCGACCGGAGCGTTCGTCGCAATATCGACGCCGTTCTTGACGAGTTCGTCGCGCATCATCTTGATAAAGAGGTCGGTGCCCCCTTGGAAGGTGAAAACGCCCTTCGACATAAAGTTCGAAAAAACGATGCCGTAAGTGATCGCCGGGTCTTCGAGCGTCGAACCGTTCGCGTAAGTGATCGGCTCCATCAGAAGGCGAACGACGTCGGGGCGGCCCGGGAAGAACTTGTCGAACAGCTCGCGGGTCGTCGTCGACTGATCGTCGTAATGCGTTTGGTTGCGCGCTTCGTCGAAGAACGCCTTAACGGTTTCTTCGGCGATCCCGAACTTCTCGACGAGAAGTCGGGTGAAGTCTTCGCGGTTGAACGTCGTCGTCAGCGAGAATTGCGGGTTGTCGAACTTAATCGCCGGAAGTTGAACGATGCGGTCGGCGATTTCCTTATTCCAATAACGTCGGCAGCTCTTGATCATCCCGACCGGGAAGCCGTGCAGCGAGACGTCGAAAATATGCTCGCCCCCGCCGCGACGGAACCAAGTCGCCAACCCGCCGAGCTTGTAATGGCGTTCCAAAAGAAGGACTTTGTGCCCGCCGCGCCCCAAAATGTTGGCGGCGGTCATCCCGGCCAAACCGGAGCCGATCACGACGACGTCGTATTCGTCGGCGAAGCGTTCGTTATTTTCGATTTTTTCGTTATTTTCCGTTTGCATAAGCGTCCCGAAGGTCGAACGGTCGCCGCGCTCGACGCCCGTTTCCGTTGTTCGATTTTTTGCGTTTTGACGTTATTAATATATAAGGGCGAAAAACGCGCTCCCAAGCCCGCCGTCGCCGACGCTCCGCCGCCCGCTTGTTCGCCGCGTTCGTCAAAGCGTCTCCGACGAACCGTTCCCGACGAACGAACTCCCAAGCCTAAAATTGCGAAACGTCCGAAGAAGTCGCGCCGAACCGACGCCGCGCCAAAACGCCGCCGTTCCAACAAAACTTCTCGTTTATTCCTTATTGTAAAGATTTCGCAACGCTTTAAAAGGGCCGAAACGCAACTTTCCGCAAAAGAGCGCGATTTTTCCGAAAAAATTTTCCGACGCCCCCCTCTTCCTTCTCCGTCGCCCCGTTAAACTTTGCGAAAACCGCCCGATTTCGCCAACCGTCGCCGTCGTTCGCGCCCGACGTCGACGCCCCTTCGACGACGCGACAAAACCGCCGAAAACGCCCCCGTACAAAACGCCGCTCGAACGCCGACGAGAAAAAGGGAGAAAATTCTAAAAAATTCTTAAAGAGCCCTTGACGAAACGCAAAGAGGGGTTAAAATCGTATAAAAGTTTGGTCGACGGCGAAGCGCTTTTCAAACCGACGCCGCCTCTTCGACCGGCGCGACCGGCCCCATCGTTTAACGGTTAGGACACGGCCCTTTCAAGGCCGCGATACGGGTTCGATTCCCGTTGGGGTCATTTAACCGCTCTTAGGAGCGGTTTTTTTATGTTCGCGTCGAACGTTCTCTTCTCGACGTCGTCGATTTCGAGCGTTCGTTCGCCCTCTTATTTTGCGCGTCTTTCGCATTTTAACGCTTTCGACGCGCCTCCTTCCCTCTTTCCCCCGTTCGCGAGTCGAAAAATGGCCCCGGAAAAAAAAGATTTTAATCAAACGGTTTACAACGAAGATTTGAGCCGCGATATGGAGGCGCTGATCGCGATCGCGATTCGCGAAGACTCGCAAACGGACGGCGACCTGACGAGCCTCGCGTTGATTCCGGACGACGTCCCGGGTCGCGCCGCGGTCGTCGCTCGGGAAGCGGGCGTCGTCGCCGGTCTCGTTTTCGCCGAACGCTTAGTGAAAATGGTCGACGAACGGTTAACTTGGGAAGGTTGCGTCGACGACGGAACTTCCGTTCAACGCGGCGACCGTCTCGGCGTCGTTTCCGGCCCGACCCTTTCGATGTTGACGGCGGAACGTCTCCTTCTCAACTTAGTCGGTCGACTTTCCGGCGTCGCGACCGCGGCCCGGCGTTACGTCGACGCGATCGCCGGTTTGAACGCCAATATTTACGACACCCGCAAAACGACGCTCGGTTGGCGCCGTCTCGAAAAATACGCCGTTCGCTGCGGCGGCGCGCGCAACCACCGCTCCGGTCTTTACGACGCGATCCTCATTAAAGACAACCACTTGGCGTTCGGCGGCATTACCGACTTCGGCCCGGGCGAAGCGGTTCGTCGCGCCCGCAAATACCTTGAAACGCGCTTCGGAACGGAAAATACGCCGATGCTCGAGATCGAAGTCGACTCGCTCGAACAACTCGCGCAAGTCTTGCCGGAAAACCCGGACGTCGTCCTTCTCGACAATATGTCGCCGGAAACGATGCGCGAAGCGGTCGCGATGCGCGACGTGTCCGGCTCGACGTCGGAGCTCGAAGCGTCGGGCGGCGTCAATCTCGAAACGGTTCGCGCCAAAGCGGAATCGGGCGTCGAACGCGTTAGCGTCGGAGCGATCACCCACTCGGCGCGCGTTCTCGACATCGGTCTCGACTGGATTTAACGAACGCGTCGACTTTAACGCCCGCTTAACCGTTAAAATCCTTCGTTTTCGCTTCTCAAAGCGTCCCGTTTCCTTTGCGGCTCGGGACGCTTTTTCGTTCGCGTTCGATCCGACGTTTTGCGTTTCCCCCCTTTCCTCCGTCGACGTCGTTCAAATCGTCCAAACCATTTTAATCGTTTAAATCGTTTAAATCGTTTAAACCGTCTAAATCGCTAAAACCTTCCGATTTTTGCAAAATCGCCCGATTTATCCCAACGCGCCAAATCGTCCGGCGTTTTCCAGCGATAATCGACGCCGGCCGCCTTCCAAAAAGCCCGCCGAACGAGCGAAACGCAATTTTCCGTCGCCGCGTCGCTCCGCAAAATCGGCGTCAACGACGCGCTCCAAGAATAACGCGACCCGCTTCGTTCTCTTCCCTCCTTCCCCCGTTTTTCCCATTTTCCCAGTTCTTCCTCTCTCCCCTGTTCTTTCTTTTTTTCCTCCGGTCGCAACGGAGGCGTTAAAACCGTTTCGACCGCGACCCAACTTTCGGCGATTTCCGCCGCGCGCCGCGCCGTTTTCGAACCGAAAAACCGGAAAACGACAATTTCGGAATATCGCGCTAAAAAACCGTTTATTGGCGCCGTTACGATTCCGTCCGCCGATTTTTGCGCTTCGACGACGCAAGTCCCGTCCGTTCCGACGATCGCGAGATGGTTCCAAAAACCGGGCGTTCCGTTCCGCTCTTCGTCTTCCCAACGCGCCGCCAAAATATCGCCGGGCCGCAACTCGCGAACGCTCAACCGCGCTTCCGACCTCGGCGCCGTCAAAATCCCCCCATTTCTCCCAAACCAACCGTTGTTCTTCTCTTTCGCTTCGCCTTCCTCGTTCCTTGCGACCCTTGCGGTCTCTTTTTCCGTCGTCTTAAACGCGACTCCGGCGCCGACGTTCCCGAAAAAAACGCCGCCAAGCGCGCCAAGCCCCGCCGTCGCGCCCCAAAAGCGCCGCCAATTCGCCTTCTCTATTCCTCTCATTCCTCCCATTCCTCTTTTTTTCCCCTTTCCCTCTATTTCCCTCGTTTCTTCCATTCGTTTCTTCCATCCCTTCCATTTCTTCCGTCTTCTTTTTCTTTGCTTGCGAAACGTCCGGCGTTGGAAGTCGTTTCGTCGTTTTGCGTCTCTCGATATAAACCGTCTTGGAAATCGCGTCGAGTCGAACGGCGCCAAAAAGCAAGTTTTACTCTTAAAATCATTGGCAAGAAATAAAAAACGCCGACCGCCCCGCGTCGACGCAATTTTAGCGACGCGCAAAGAAAACGCGTCGAGAATTCAATTTTTAACGCTTAATCTTTTTTAATTTTCGGCTCGTCGCCCGCCGTCCCGCCGTTGCAACCGTTAAAATCGCTGTTTTCGCTTCCTTGTTCAATCCCCGCGACCTCGAAGCGCGTCCGAAAAAAGAAACGCGGAACCCGACAAGCAAGTCGCGCTCGCCCCTCGACGACCGCCTCGCGAAGGGTCGCGTCGTTCGGAAAATCGAGTTCGAAAAGCGCGCCGTTCGCCGAACGTTCGCGAACGCGCCAACGAACCGCCGCCCAACGCCGTCCGCTCGCGCCCCTTTTCCCTTCGTTCGCCCCCCCTTCCGCTTCCGAACGCGAGCGCGTCTCCGTTTCCGCCCCTTCCGCTTTCGAGCGCGAGCGCGTCTCCGTTTCCGCCCCTTCCGCTTTCGGGCGCGTTTCCATTTCCGACGCTTCCGGACGCGGGCGCGTCTCCGTTTCCGCCCTTTGCGTTTCCTCCGAACCGGTCAATAGCGCGTCGACGCCCCAATTACCGTCGCTTTCGTCGATTATCAGCCCAAAATCTTGTTTATCAAACAAAACGCGATGCGAATCGAACGCGTCGAACGCCTCCGCAAAGTCCAAACGAACGCGCGCCGTCGTCTCGCCGTTCGCGTTAATCGACGTTTCGCCAACGGTCGCGACCGCGTCGCCGCTTCGAAAGACGCTCGGCCGCTCGACGACCGCCGCCGTTTCGCCTTTCTTCCGTTCTTCTCCCCCCTTCTCTCCGTTCTCTCCTTCTTGCTTCTCTTCCTTATTTCCTCCATCTCCCCCTGTTCTCTTCTCCCCCTCTCTTTGCCCAGCTTGCTCGACTTGTCTATTTCCTTCAACCAACGCGTTTTCTATCGCAACTTTCCCCAGCGGCAACGTCCAAACGCGAAAATCGCCGCCGATCAATCCTTCCCAAACGCCGACGACCGTCGTTTTCCCTTCGCCTTTTCCCCTACTTTCGTCATCTTCGCCATTCCCCCTATTCCCCTCTTTTTCGCCGTTTTCGCCGTTTTCGCCGACTTTCCCCTCCGCCGCCGCTTCTTCGTCGGCGACGCGTTCCCAAGTTGTTTCGAGCGTCAACTCCGACGCGTCGAATTCCGGCGCGAGTTCCGGAACGGAAAACCGCCCGCTCGGTCGCCAACGTTTCCCGGCGCCGTCGCGTCGTTCGAACGCGCTCCAATCGGGCGACAGATAAACGATTCGCATCGGCTTTTCCCAACGCAAGCGGACGAAGCCCCGCAAAGTTTCGCCGCTCTCGCCGTTTTCGCCAACCCCTTTATTCTCTTCGTTCTTTCTATTCCCTCCGTTCTTTTCATTTCCCTCGTCGTCTCCATTCCCTCCGTTCTTTTCATTTCCCCCGTCGTCTCCATTTCCTTCGTTTCCCTCTTCTTCCCGATTTTTCCTTTCCTCAAGCTCCGGCGCGACCGTCTCAAAGGTCGTTTCAAAGGCGGCGACGCAATCGTTCGACGCTTTTTCTCGATAACGCGCTTCGGCAAGTTCAAAACGTTGGCGCGCTTCCGCTCCAATCTCTCCGTTCGTCAAAAAGCGCCGATCTTGCCAAATCGGCTCAAATTCCGCAAAACGCTCAAAGAGCGCGTCTTCCGCCTCGTTCCGTTCGACCAAAAGCGGCGATTCGCAACGCCCGAGCGTCTCAAAAAACGCCTCTTCCAACGCCGCGCTTCCTTTGCCGTCCTCAAAGTTTGCCCAATCTTCCGAATTTACGGTCGACGTCGCCAACGTCAAACTCGCCAACGCCGCGACGCCCCAACGTCGAACCGCGTTTCCAACGTCGTTTCGATCTCTCGTTCGTCTTCCCATTTTACCTATTTCAACATCCGCCGCCAACGCGCTTCCCTTTCAATCGTCAAAACGCTTCGGCGCCAACGACGCGACCGCGTTCGGCCCGACGATTTTCTCAAACGCCGCTTTCGTCGACTCGCGACACGTCAGCAAAATAACTTGCCTATTTTCCGCAAATTCCGCCAAAACCCGCAACGCTTCCTCGGAGCGCGCGTCGTCGAAATTAACGAGCGCGTCGTCCGTCAAGAGGGGAAGCGACTCCGCGTTTTCGCAATATTTGCGGATATGCGCCAACCGCAACGCTAAATACAGTTGTTCGCGCGTTCCGGAACTCAACTCGTCGGGCGTTTTCGCGACGCCGTCCCGTTGAACCGCCTTGAACGAACCGTCGCCGACGTTCGCGATAATCCGCGTATACCGCCCCGCCGTCAGCCGCCCGAAAATTTCCTCCGCGTCGGCTAAGATTTGCGGACGTTTTTCTTCTTCGCAACGTCGGAGCGAATTTTCCAACGCTTGAAACGCCAAGAGTCGCGGCGCGTAAAGTTCG
>JAZNJF010000197.1:0-1545 GCA_045577885.1 Thermoguttaceae bacterium
GCCGAAATCGGCCAACCCCAAGAACCCGCGCAAACCGAAACGGCAGCCGAAATCGGCCAACCCCAAGAACCCGCGCAAGTCGAAACGACCGCCCAAACAGCTTCTTCCGCCTCCCAAAAGTCGCCGCAACCCGCGCAAACCGCCCTCGCAAAATCGGAAAAAGCCGCGTCTTCGCCGTCCGCGACCGCTTACCAAGTCGTCGCCCGCCGTTATCGTCCGCAAGCGTTCGGCGAACTTATCGGTCAAGAAACGGTCGCGCGGGCCCTTTCGAACGCGATCGAAACGAACCGCGTCGGACACGCCTACCTCTTCACCGGGGCGCGCGGCGTCGGCAAAACCTCCTGCGCCCGCATCTTCGCCAAAGCGCTCAACTGCGTCGACGGTCCGACCGTCCGGCCCTGTCTCGTTTGCGACAGTTGCGTCGCCGTTTCGACCGGGGACGACGTCGACGTCATCGAAATCGACGGCGCCAGCAACCGCGGCGTCGACGAAATCCGCCAGTTGCGCCAAAACGCGACGATCGCGCCAAGTCGTTCGCTTTACAAGATTTACATCATCGACGAAGTGCACATGTTGACGCGGGAAGCGTTCAACGCGCTCCTGAAAACGCTCGAAGAGCCGCCGGCTCGCGTCAAATTCATCTTCTGCACGACGGAGCCGAACAAAATCCCGATCACCATCTTGTCGCGCTGTCAGCGGTTCGACTTTTCCGGGATCGCGTCCGGCTCGATCGCGGAGCGGTTGGCGCAAATCGCCGCTCAAGAAGGCGCGGAGGCGGAAGACGGCGTTTTCGAAATCCTCGCCCGCCGGGCGAACGGCTCGATGCGCGACGCTCAATCGCTTCTCGAACAGCTCCTTTCGTTCGCGCCGACTTATATTTCGCAAGCCGACGCCCGCGGAATGCTCGGTTCGGTCGACGACAAAAAGCTGTTCGATCTTCTCGACGCGACGGTCGCCGGGAACTGCGCTCGCGTCTTTGAGATCGTCGCCGACGCCGCCGCGCAAGGGGTCGATTTCGGCGTTCTCGTCGAACAAACGCTCGGCGTTTACCGCGACCTAATGGTCGTCGCCAACGGTTGCGGCGCTCGCGAGCTGATGTATTCGCCGGTCGCGCGCCTTCCGGAGTTGCAAGAAATCGCCGCCGCGTTCGGAATCCGCCGAATTTTGGCGTCGCTCCAAATTCTCGATCAAACGGCGCAACGGATGCGGTTTAGCGCGCAAAGTCGGATTTTAGCGGAACTTGCGTTCGCCCGTCTTTGTCTTCTCGACTCGTTCCAAGCGCTCGAAACGTTGATCGACCGTCTCCGTTCCGGGAACCTTCCGGAACTCGGCGCCGCGCCCGCCGCGTCGTCTCCCGGTTCCGCGCTCCCGCCCGCTTCCCCGGAAACGGACGGCAAAAAAAAAAATAACGCCTTAACGCCGCCGCGCGAAACGGCGAATCGGCCCGCCGCCGTCGAATCGGCGCCCGCCGCGTCGCTCGCGTCGTCTCGTCCGCTCCCGGTTCCGACCGAGCGCTCAGCGAACCTTTCGCCCCGTCCGATCCCG
>JAZNJF010000198.1:0-11145 GCA_045577885.1 Thermoguttaceae bacterium
TTTACCGCTTTCATCGAAGCGACTCACTCAATTTACCACCGTTTTCGTTTTCGTCAAGGGCTTTTTTGAAAATTTTTTATTTTCGTTTTCGCTCGACGTTTTCGCTCAAAAGCGAACCGGCGGTCGGCGTCGTTTGGCTCATTGCCATCGACTGGTAAAAATATACCCCAAGAAGAAAAAAGCGCAAGGGGCTTTTTCAAAAAATTCCAAGAAATTTTATTCTTTTTGCTTCTTCTCGTTTTAAAAGCCGAAGCGGCGCCCTTTCTGTTGCCTCATTGCAACATCCCAGCCTTTCCATCTTACGCCGTTTATCATTTTCCAACGCGAACTCTCGCCAAATTTCCTTCGCGCTCCTTTTCGCCGCCTTGGCGCGCTTACCTTTTTATAGTATAATGACGTTTTCCCGTCGTTTGTTTCCCAACGGCGCACTTTTGACGCGTCGACGTTTTCCCCGGAGGTTTCTTATGTCCGCTCGCTCCCGACATTCTCGTCCGCAATCGCAGTCTCGCAACCGCAAGCCCCGTCTCGATTCTTCGCGAGCGCCGAAGCCCGGTCGCCCGCGTTTTACCACCAATTCCCGTCAAGAGCGCGCCGCGGCCAACTCCGTTTTCGCGACCGCTCCAATCAAGAAGCCGAAAAAAGTCGTCGACGCCGACGACCCGCTCGCCGAGGAGCTCGGGCATCGCCTGCAAAAAGTTCTCGCGGCGGCCGGCTACGGAAGTCGACGCAAGTGCGAGGAGCTCATCGCCGACGGGCGCGTCGAAGTCGACGGCGTCGTCGTTACGGAACTCGGCGTCCGCGTCTTCCCGCAGGAACAGCGGATCCGCGTCGACGGCGAAGCGCTCCCGAAGGCGAAACCGATTTATATCGCCCTCAACAAGCCGAAAAACACCCTTTGCACCAACAGCGACCCGCAAGGTCGGCGCCGCGTCCTCGACTTTATCCCGGAACAGTTCGGGCGCCTCTTCCCCGTCGGTCGCCTCGACCAAAACAGCGAAGGCCTCATTATCCTCACCAACGACGGCGCGCTCGCGGAACGCCTGACCCACCCGCGTTTCGAAGCGCCGAAAAAGTATAAAGTACAAGTCGCCGGACTCGTCGACTACGAACTGGCGCGCGACCTCAAACGGGGCGTCCACATCGCCGAAGGGATCGTGCAAGCGGACGACGTCGTCATTAAGTCCCGACATAAAATGAGTTCCGTCCTCGAAATCACCTTGACCGAAGGGAAAAACCGCGAAATTCGCCGGATGCTCGCTCGCCTCGGACACAAAGTGATGCAGCTGCAACGCGTTCAAGTCGGCTCGATCAAACTCGGCAAAATGGCGCCGGGCGAGTTCCGCCGCTTAACGCCGAAAGAAGTCGCCGAGCTTTACCGAACCGCTCGGACGCCGAACGACGCCGCGTCGACGAAGCCGCGTTTGCGCCCGATCGAAATTTCTGAAATCGAGATGCGCAACGCCCCGGAAACAGAAGACGAAAAACGCTCCAAAAGCGGGAAAAATTCGAACGTTGCGAACGCCGACTCCGCCGAAGAAACGACGCCGCGTCGTCGCCAATTCGACCCGTCTTTCGAACGCTTCGCCGAACCGTCGCGACGCCGCGAAGCGAATCCGGATTTCCGCGAAGAATTCCGCTCCGAAGAGCGCCGCGAACGCCGTCGCCGCGTCCGCGAAGAATTCGACGACGAAGAACGAACGATCGGCCCGCGCAAGTTCGACCGTTCCGAGCGCGAAGGCGGACGCGACCGCTTCAACGCCGACGCTTCGGAACGTCGCGGCGGAGCGAAAAAGCGTTTCGGCGACAAACCGTCGTTCAACGCTAACCGCAAGCCGGGCGGCGACTTCCGCGGCGGAGCGAAACGCGGCTCCGGCCCGAAACGCGGTCGTTAACGCACCCGACTTCGCCCCCTTATATATAACGCCAAGACAACGCAAAAATTAACGGCGGCTTCGCGACGACGCCGCGTCGTTTTCCATTAACGACGTCGCGTCGCCAATTCGCTCGACATTCGTCAACGCGACGTCTTGTCGCCGTTTCAACCGTATTTAACGCTTTCAATCGTTTTTAACCGTTTAACCGTTTAATCGTTTTCAACCGCCGACGACGCCGCGTAAAGGCGCCGACGCAACCGACATCAACGCAAGGAGATCGGCAATGTCGCACGACTGTATTACTCAACGTAAAGACGTTTGGACCGGCGTCGGAACGACGCTCGAAAACCGGCAAATCGCCGATTCGACTTGGAAAATTTCGATCGAGGCGCCGGAGTTCGCGGCTCGGGTCGAATCGGGCAAGTTTGTAATGCTTCGTCTTGCCGCCGGCGACGATCCGCTTCTCGGGCGACCGTTCGCAATTTACGACGCCGACAAGACTTCGGGTCGGGTCGAAGTCGTTTACGCGGTCGTCGGCAAGGGAACGACGCGACTGACGACGCTTCGCCCGGGCGACCCGATTCGCCTTTGGGGCCCGCTCGGGAACGGTTGGGCGGAGGCGCTTTGCGGTCAAACGCCGAAAAATCTCGTTTTGGTCGCGGGCGGCGTCGGGAACGCGCCGTTCTATCTCCTTATCAAGGAACAACTTGAAGCGGCGAAAAAAGACCCGGCGAACGCTCCGAAATTGACGTTCGTTTTCGGCGCGCGGTCGGCGGAGCGTTTGAGTTGCGTCGACGATTTCCGAGCGCTCGGCGTCGACGTTCGCCTCGCGACGGAAGACGGAAGCGCCGGAACGAAGGGCTTTGTAACGGACGTTTTCCCGGAGATTTTGCCGAACGACGTCGCGTCGGAAGGCGTTCGCCTCCTCTGTTGCGGGCCGCACCCGATGTTAAAAGCCGTCGCCAAGTACTCGGAAGCGCGCGGTTTCGAATGCTGGACGTCGCTGGAATCGCCGATGGCTTGCGGTTTGGGGATTTGCTTCTCCTGCGTCGTCGACTGGAAAACGGACGACGGAACTTGGGACTACAAACGCACTTGCGCCGACGGCCCGGTCTTCGACGCGTCCCGACTCCGCTGGGATTGACGCCGAGTAACGCTAGCCGAATCGCGACGCGGCGCCGTCCGCTAAAAACGACGCCGCGTCGACGTTTTCTTTCCGCCGATTCTTTTTTCGTTATTGGAGTTTGAAGATGTTTCAACGCAGCGTTTACAAAAAATACTTGGCGAAAATTTCGGCGGAAAAGATCGAAGCGCGGTATCGGGCGTTTCTCGCTTATTTCGGCGACGCGAAAATTCAAGCGAACATCGCCGTTTCGAAAGAGGAGCGTTTTCAAGAGGGATTCTTACGCGAACTCTTCGTAAATATTCTCGGCTACACGATTTATCCGGAAGACGATTACAACCTTATCACCGAGCAAAAGAACGAGGACAACGCGAAAAAAGCGGACGGCGCGCTCCTTGTCGGCGGCGTCGTTCGCGGCGTCGTCGAGCTGAAAGACCTCAAAACGCCGAACCTCGACGCGGTCGAAAACCAAGCGTTCGGGTACAAAAATCACCAATCGCAGGCGCGTTACGTCGTTATCTCCAACTTCCGCAAACTAAGATTTTACATCGATTCCGCGACCAAGTTTTTCGAGTGGGATTTGTTCAATTTGTCGCTTGAAAAATTCCGCGAACTTTACGTCTGTTTGAGTTGGGAGGCGATTCGCGATAACTTGCCGCTCAAAATTCGCGACGAGTCGACGCTCGAAGAAAAGAAAATCGCGGAAGATTTTTACCGCGACTATTCGTCGTTCAAGCGAAATTTGTTCGCCGACATACTCGAACGCAACCCGAGCGGCGACAAGGTTTTGCTTTTCCGCAAAACGCAAAAACTGCTCGACCGTTTCCTCTTCGTTTTCTTCGCGGAAGACCGGGGCCTTCTTCCGCCGAATATGATTTCGAAGACGGTCGAGGAATGGCGCTCGCGCTCTAAATGGGAACCTCGCGCGCTTTACGAACAGTTCAAAATCCTTTTCGGCCTTATCGACAAGGGCGCGCCGCAACTCGAAATTTTCGCGTACAACGGCGGGCTCTTCAAGGCGGACGCGACGCTCGACGCGCTCGAAATCGGCGACGACGTTCTTTGCGCCAACGTTGAGAAATTAAGCGCTTACGACTTTGAAAGCGACGTCGACGTCGACGTGTTGGGGCGCATTTTCGAACACTCGCTGACGGAGATCGAAGAGGTAACGCGGGCGCTGACCGCCGAGGCGAACGGCGACGCCGCGTCGTTGAAAGCGAGCGCGAAAACGGAGAAGACGAAACGCAAAAGCGACGGCGTTTTCTACACGCCGTCGTACATTACGAAGTACATTGTCGAAGCGACGTTAGGCAAACTTTGCGCCGACAAAAAAAAGGCCCTCGGCTTCGACGCGGAAACGTTCGACGTCGACCCGGCCAAATTCAAAACGAAAAAGGCCCGCGCGGAGGAAAGCAAACGGCTCGACGCGCTCCTAACGTCTTACCGCGCTTGGCTTCGCGAACTGACGATTTGCGACCCGGCTTGCGGCTCCGGCGCGTTTTTGAACGCCGCGCTCAAATTTTTGATCGACGAACACCGCGAACTCGACGAATTAACGGCGCGGGTTCAATACGGTTCGTCGGCTTCGGCTCTTATCTTCCAAGAAATAGAAACTTACATCTTGGAACACAACCTTTTCGGCGTCGACGTCAACGAAGAGTCGGTCGAAATCGCGCGGCTCGCGCTTTGGTTGCGCACTTGCCGGAAAGGGCGCAAACTCAACGATTTAAGCGCGAACGTCAAATGCGGCGACTCGTTAATCGACGACGAAGCGCTCGGCGGCGCCCGGGCGTTCGACTGGCGGCGCGAGTTCCCGCAAGTCTTTGAAAAAGGCGGGTTCGACGTCGTTATCGGGAACCCGCCCTACGTTCAACTTCAAACGTCCGGCGACGTCGGCAAACGCTTGGCTCAGGCGGGTTACGCGACGTTCGACAAGCGCGGCGACCTTTACTGTCTCTTCGCCGAACGCGGGTACGACCTCCTCAAAGACGGCGGCGCCTTGTCGTACATTATGCCGAACAAATGGTTAATCGCCGACTATGGAAAGTTGCTTCGCCAATTCTTTTCCAATAAAAACTTAACGCAACTTCTAAACTTCGGCGACATCCAATTTTTCGCCGACGCAACTACAAACGTTTTAATCTTTGTCGCGGAAAAAACGCCAAAAGGCGAAACGCTCGCCGTATTATCCGTTAATCAAAAGACTTACAACGGCGATTTTTGCGCGACGACCGCCGGGCGTTACCCTTACGCGTTCGAAGCGCTCGGCGACGATTCTTGGACTATTCAGGCTCAAGACCACTATCCGCTTTTACTCAAAATGAAACGTAACGGCGTTTTGTTAAAGGAACTTCCGATTTCAATAAACTACGGCATTAAAACGGGTTATAACGAGGCTTTCTATATCGATGAAGCCACGAAAAACCGTTTAATCGCCGAACACTCGGCAAGTAAAGAACTTATTAAACCGCTTTTACGAGGGCGCGATATTTGGAAATACGGAACTCGCGCCGTTACCGATTTATACTTATTAAACGTTCATAACGGAGTTAAAGCACAAAATATCGCGCCGATTGATATCGATAATTATCCGGCAATAAAAACTTATTTAGATCAGTTTTACCTCCAACTTGAACCGCGCTCCGACCAAGGCGATACCCCTTATAACTTGCGGAATTGCGCTTATATCAACGATTTTATTCGTCCAAAAATTATTTATCCGGAAATTACCAAATACCTCGTTTTCACTTACGATGAAACCGGATATTATTGCAACAACAAAACCTTTATCTTAACCCCTAATGACGAAACGGTTTCGCTCAAATACTTAACGGCGTTATTTAATTCCCAAGCGGCGAAAATTTGGATTTGGTACAATTGTCCGGAACTAATGGGTGGAACGCGCGAAATTCGGAAGATTTTCTTTGAAAAATTCCCGGTTCCGGACGTTGGGGCGAAGCGCGAATTTTTCGAAACTCGCGTCGACGAACGACTTGCGACGTTTGCGACAGTTCGTAAAACGCGGCGGCGGTTTTTGCGGCGGTTGCGGGAAGACTTCCCCGATTTGAAAGCGACCGAAAAGCTCGAAAATTTCGACGAAGCGACCTTTGCCGCTTTTTGCAACGAGTTGAAAAAACAGAAGATAAAGCTAACGCCAAAAGCGCGCGACGAATGGGAGGATTACTTCGACGCCCAACTCGAAACAGCCCGCGCCGCGAACGCCCGTTGCGCCGAACTCGACGCGGAACTCGACGAAGCCGTCGCCGAGTTGTACGGATTCGACGCCGACGAACGCGCCGTCCTTCGCGCTTTTACCCTTTGATTTTTCGACGCTTGCGTCGAAAGCGTTAGTCGTCGACATCGCGTCGCGCCTTTAAACGCTTCGCCCCTTGTCGAGTTCGCGGCGCTGTTTTGTCGTTTATCGCTTATCGACGTCGCGTCGCGGTTTTGCCGTTTACCGCTTATCGGCGTCGCGTCGCGGTTTTACCGTTTACCGTTTGTCGACATTGTGTCGCGCTTTTATCGTTTACCGTTTGCCGACGTCGCGTCGCGATTCGTCGTTGGGCGACGCGTTGCGACGTCGCGCCGCGTTTCCGATTTTACCGTTTCACCGTTTTACGCAATCCTTTTATTCGCAACGTTTACCCTGTTTTTAGGAGGACTCGCTATGCAAAACGTCGTCGCGGCTTTTCTGCTCGCGCTCGGCGCTTGGAGCGTCGAATTCAACGAAGCGACGTCGCGTCTCACGATGACGCACGCCGAAACCAACGTTCAAATTTCCGGCGAACTCGGGTTCGTCGTCGACGGCAAAGATTGGACCGTCGCCGCCCCGCGCGACGCCGTTTCGCACCGTCTCGCGCTCGTCGACCCGCAAGGGGAAGCGCAAGGCTACCTCGTCTTCAACGCCGACGGCGACCGGCTCGAAGTCCTTGCGTATCACCGCACTAGGCAGTTTTACCTCGGCGAAATTTCGTTCCGCGGCGACGTCGTTTTCCGCGACGATTCGTTCCCCTGCCGCACTCGCTCGCAAGTCGGGGAACGCGTTCTGCCGCTCGCGACCGGCGTCGTCGACTCCGCGACGAACGACTCCCTTTTCGCCCGCGAAGAAGATTTGGCGCTGCGGTTCGACGCCGCGAACTTGCGCTTGACGACGAAAAACGCCGCGACGCAAGCCGCCGATTCGCCGAACTTTATCGACGGAGCGCAGTACGCCGTCGAAGCGTCCGGGCGGATTCACGAAGCGTCGGAGGCGGTCTTTTCGGTCGCCGTCGATAAACGTTACTATCAAAAGCGTTGGGTTCCTTATTACAAGCCGATCGACCGCAAGCGCTGTCCGTCGCCGCCGACCGGCTGGATGTCTTGGAACCTCTATTTCGACACGGCGGGCGCGGAGGAAAACCTCGCCGAAGCGCGCGTCGGGAAGGAACATCTGCAACCGTTCGGGCTCGAGTTTTGGTCGATCGAAAGTTGGCAGGGGAACAGCGATAAGTTGCCGGTTTCCGGGTTTTACAACTTGAACCTCGAAGTCAACGAACGCCAATTCCCGAAGGGAATGAAACAACTCGCCGACGATATTCGCGCGCTCGGTTTCCGCCCCGGGCTTTGGACCGCGCCGTTCGGCACCGGCTCGAAGGAGTTTTACGAAGCGCATAAAGATTGGTTCCTGCACGATAAAGACGGGAACCCGATGCGCACCTGGAACGGCGTCTACACGATCGACCCGTCGAACGACGAAATGGTCGCGCACATGCGCCGCATTCACGAAATCGCTTCGAAAGACTGGGGTTACGAGTTCTTCAAGATCGACGGCATGTCCGGCGCCAACTCCGGTTACTGCGCCCACTTCTTCGAACGCGCCGACGTTCGCGCCGCGTTCGACAATCCGCAAATCGAAGCGCCGTTCGAGCGTTGCGTTAAGGCGTTGCGCGAAGGTATCGGCGAAGACCGCGTTTTCCTCGCCTGCCAAGGGCACTTCACCGGGCCGGAAGCGGCGTTCGCCGACGCGGCCCGTACCGGCGCCGACGTCGTTCACCCGAACCAACCCGTTAAATGGGAAAACGTTATGCGTCAGGCCGGGCGCACGCTCAACCAAGTTTTCACGAACAACATCGTTTTCTTCTCCGACCCGGACACGCTCCTCGTCAACGAAGCGTTGACGCTCGAAGAAGCCCGCGTCGCGACGACGGTCGTTTCGCTCCCGGGCCAAATGATGTTCGCCGGCGACAAACTCGCGGAACTCCCGACGGAGCGTATGCGGCTCCTGCAGAAGACGCTCCCGGTTTGCGACGTCCGCCCGAACGCGCTTTATCCGTTCTTCGGCGCCGAACTGCCGATTTGGAACCTTAAAGTCGGCAAGGACTTCGGCGCTTGGGACGTCGTCGCGCTCTTCAACTGGGGCGACGAAGAAGCGACCGTCGGCTTCGACTTCGCGGAAATCGGGCTCGACGAAGCGCCGCGCGTCGCGTTCGAGTTTTGGACGGAAACGTATCTCGGCGAAAACGCGAAACGCTTCGAAACGATCGTTCCGGCTCACGGCGTTCGGCTCTTGGCGCTGCACCGCAAAACCGACGTTCCGCAATTTTTGTCGAGCGACCGGCACGTAACGCAAGGCGCGGTCGACCTTTGCGATTGCCGCTTCGACGCGGAAACGGCGACGCTCGCCGCGACGCTTCGTCTTGTCGCAAAAAATAAAACGACGGCGCGTTTCCTCGTTCCGGACGGATTCGCGTTCGTCGAAGCGACGGCGCAGGGCGAAAACGCTTCGAAAGTCGCGCTCGAAACGGCGCTTCAAGACGTCGACGGCGGCAAGTTGTTAAGCGTCGGCGCGACGGCGCCCGAAAGCGGCGATTACACGATTCGCTTGAAGTTCGAAAAACGCTAACCGTTTCCGCTTGAAGCGTTAAGACGTTAAAAAACGCCGCGCCGACCGGTTTCGGGTCGACGCGGCGTTTCGCGTTTCTTGTCGCTCGGCGGTTACTCGGCGTCGTTTTGCGACGTTTCGTTTTCGAAGGCGTTTCGCGCTTCGTCGTAAAGGGCGCGAGCGCGGCGCAACGGACGCAAAGACTCCTCGGCGGCGAGCGCCTCCAACATCGCGAAATGGAACCGCTTCGAAATCGGGTGCATATTGACCGGGCGTTTCGCGTCGCGGCGTCGCCACCAAGCGAGGAGTCCGGCGAATCGGAAGTCCTTGCCGTTATAGACTTTCGACGCGGAAATACAGTCGCAAACCATTTCGAGCGCGTACTCGAACGGCATCGGAATCGGCGTTCCCTTTTCGTCGAGCCAGTCGAGCCAATACTCGTAATGGTGCGGGTTGCGGCCCTTGTGATGGAGCCAAGCGAGCGAAAAACCGTTGACCTCGCGAGAAATCCCGACCGGCGAACGCTTGCCGTCGAAATGACGAACCGACTCGAAAAACTCGATCGGCGAATATTTCGACCAGTCGTGCATGAAGCCGCGCCAAGGAATCCCGGCGTAACAAGCGTACGCGAAAACGAGCGCCTTGTGTCGCGTTATCAAACAAAAATGCTTTACCGCTTTCGTTATCCAATTCATCGCTTCGTTCCTTAACCGTCGCGGCGAAATCGCGCCCTTTTTCGACGTTGGGCGACGTTAAAAAACCCGACGTTCGAACGACGTCGGGTTGAAAAAACCGTTAGAATCGAACGCCGCGTCGCGACGGCGCGCTCGGCGACGTTCGATTCGGGTCAACGGAAATTAGCGGTCGTCGCGCGGAATCGAAACCCATTCGAACCCGGCTTCTTCGCGAAGATTGTCGAGGAATTTCTCGGTGAAACGCGAAGCGCGAGCGCGAGTCAGGAAGTTCGCGGCGCTTTGGAGGTTGTAATCGTCCTCCAATTTTTCGAAGTTTTCGCGAAGCGCGTCTTCCGAATCTTTTTCGGTCAACTTCAAGACGAAGACGCGGTTCTTCGGTTGGTTCGCGACGACGGCGACGTCGCCGACGTTCATGCCGAACGCGGTTTCGTTGAAGTCCCAACCCGGCGCGACGATCGCTTTGTTGTCGCGGAACGCTTCGCCCAGTTCGACGCCGGTTTCGCGGACTTCGGCGAGCTGAATCGGCGATTGCGCCGCGAAGCTCGAGAGCGAGGTCGCCGATTCGAGGAAGCTAAAACGCTCGGTTTCGACGAGTTTATCGCCGGCCAACGCGGCGAAGTCGGCGCCTTCCGCTTTCGCTTTCGCGGCGAATTCGTCGGCGGCGGCTTGCGCGAGCTTGGCGGCTTCGCGAAGTTTCCAAGCGGCGAGGACGTAGTCGCGCGCATCTTCAAATTCCGGCGTGTTTTCTTGTTGAATTTCGATCGCGCGGTAAACGTACGCCGAATCGCCGACGAACTCGATTTTGTTCGCTTTGTAAGCGAGCGGCGGACGTTGGTAAACCATTTGCAACTCGTTCAACGGCAACGCTTCGTTGATATACGCTTCTTCAAACGTTTCGACGACGCCGACGGTCGGAGCGTAATACGCGAACCCGTTTTCTTCGGCGAACGCTTTCGCGTCGACGGCGGCGAGGTCGGCAAAGTCGGCGCCGTTCGCTTTGCGAGTTTTGTATTGTTCGTAATAAGCGGCGAATTTATCGTTCAGTTCGTCGAGTTTCGCGCTCGCTTTTTCGCGGGCCAAGGTTTGACGAATACGATCTTTCACTTCGTCCAGCGAATAATATTCGGCGTCGGTCGCCGGAGCGGCTTCCGCGGTCGGTTCGGTCGCGGCGGCGTCGATCGCCGGAGCGGCTTCGGCCGGAGCTTCGGTCGCCGGAGTTTCTTCGGCGGTCGCGACGGCTTCGACTTCTTGTTGGTACGAAACGAGTTGAATTTCCGCTTGTTGGAACGCGGTCGGTTCTTCGGCCGGGGCTTCTTCCGTCGCCGGAGCGGCTTCCGCCGGAGCTTCTTCCGTCGCCGGAGCGGCTTCCGCCGGGGCTTCTTCCGTCGCCGGAGCGGCTTCGACCGGGGCTTCTTCCGTCGCCGGAGCGGCTTCCGCCGGGGCTTCTTCAACCGCCGGAGCGGCTTCGGCCGGGGCTTCTTCCGTCGCCGGAGCGGCTTCGGTCGGGGCTTCTTCAACCGCCGGAGCGGCTTCCGCCGGGGCTTCTTCCGTCGCCGGAGCGGCTTCCGCCGGGGCTTCTTCCGTCGCCGGAGC
>JAZNJF010000199.1:0-2008 GCA_045577885.1 Thermoguttaceae bacterium
CGCTTGGCCTCCGACTTGATTCCGGACGCGGCGAACCGTTCGACCGCTTCGTCGCGGGTTTCCGCCGGTCGCCAAAAGCCGGAAACTTCGAGCGTTCCGAAACGCGGAACAACCGCGCCGCTTTCGTTCTTAACGGTCAACGTTCGAACCGGACGCCGCCCGCTCGCGTCGCCGGAGCCGAAACGATTCGCCGCTTCGACCAAGTCGTTCAGCCGCGCCGCCGTCAACGGCTCGCCGCGATAAAACCTATTGGCGTTGCGCATTTTATCCCCGTCCCTCTTTTTTCAGCTTTCGAAACCCAAGCGCGCCAGTTTTAGCTCGTCAAAGTCGACGCTCGGGTAAACCGTTTCGGCGTAAGCGCAAAGCGTCTTCAAGCGCTTGCGACCGTCGGCGCCGTCCGCCTCGACCTTCAACGCCCAAACCGCTTCCCAACCGCCTTTGACGAACTCCGCGCCGTCGATATTCGTCGGCTCCGCCCGCCGCGCCGCAAAATTTAGACGACCGTCGAAATAGGCGTTTTTAAAACTTCCGTCGTCCGCGACTCCCGCCAACGAAAACGAATACGACTCGAAAAGAACCTCGCCCGGCGCGTATTCCCAAAAGGGCGCCGCGTTCGTTTTTTGCCGATACGCGCCCAAGCCCCGGAGGTACGCCAACCGCTCCGGCGTATGTTTCAAGCGCAACCTCACCGAAAAGCGGTCGATCGGCGACGCGATTTGAACGCCCCGCGCGACGCCGTCCGCGACGTCGATCGCGCCGCCGTAATCGACCGCGCAACCGTCCGGCGTCGGAAAGATTCGCGTTCCGAGACTTTGCGTTCGCGTCGCCGACTCGCTCGAACCGTCGTAAGAATCGACGTAACAGTAATCGTACCAATCTTTCGGAACCTCCGCTTTCGACGAGTAGCGCGCTTCGAACTTCCAAGCGCGGTTCGCGGCCGTCGTTTCGCTTAACGAAATCGACGCGATCGGATTCCCGAAAATATCGCGCGGAAACGCCGCCGCGACGTGTCCGCGCGCCGCCGCGTAAGCCTGCGCCGTCGTCGCGAGGCCGGAGACGCAAACGACGTCGAAGGAACGCGTCGACCGCGCTCGGTTCTCCGCCGACTCCAAAAAGTTCGTTTCGACCGACTCGCCCCCTAACGTCGGCTCGAAACTGAACTTAATAGCGTTCGTCAAAATCGTTCCCCCTTATTTTACGCCGCCCTTAGCGTGAAATCGAACTCGTCCATCCGCGCGACGATATCGCCGAGCAGTTCGTTCGTCCGAAGCGTCGCCTTGACGTTTTCCTCCGCCGGATTGTTCGCGCCGAGCTTTTGCGCGTCGAGCGCCGAAAAAGTCGCGCCGCTTGAAACGGTCTTCGCCGCGACGTCCGCCCCGGCGTCGACCGACTCGAAAAACGACGCCGCGTCTTCTTCGTCGCCGTCGAACGCGTCAAAGTTTTCGAGTTCGCGACGCGCTTCTTTCTCTTCTTCGGCGGCTTTCGACGCGGCGCGAACGGCGTCTTTTCGCTCCTTGGCGGTCGCGTCGGCGGCGTCGATTTTTGCCTGAATTTTGGCGCGTTCCTCCTCCGTCTCCGCGAGTTTGAGCGCGTCGTTAAGAAGCTCTTTGTACGCCGCCGTCTCCTTGTCGATTTGAGCGAGCCGCCGCTCTTCGTCGGTTCGCGACTCGTCGGCGACGCGCTCCTCTTCCGCCGCGATTTGAGCGTTCAGCCGCTCGCGCTCCGCGTCTTTCTTGCCCGCCTCCTCTTTCTCGACGTCGGCGACGCGCGCTTTCCCGTCCGCCTCGATTCCGGCCTTCGCGGTTTCGAGCCGGTGAATTTCGGCGAAATCGTCCTCGGTCGCCGCCGACGCGCGCAAAACTTCGAGCCGAGCGTCGATCGCGTCGGTCAGCTCCTTCGTCTCTTTCTTGATCGCGGCGATTCGACGCTCCGACGCGCTCATTTCCCGCGCCGCCCGGTCTTCCTCCGCCTTCGCGATGCGAGCGTTCAAGTCTTCGACGGCCTTCAC
>JAZNJF010000200.1:0-3257 GCA_045577885.1 Thermoguttaceae bacterium
GAAACGCGTTCCGGCTAAAATGGACGGTTTGAGCAAAGACGTAACGGCGGCGAACCGCGAAACGTTGCGCGCGGCGTTTCCGGGTTGCTTTGCCGAGGGCCGCGTCGACTGGGCGACGTTGGCGGCGCTTTGCGGTGAAAATAGCGAAGACGCGCAAGAAACTCCGATTTTGCGGGGGGGGGGGAGGTTTTCCCGAGAAATACGCGTTTGAGTGGCCGGGCAAGCGCGACGCGTTAAGAGCGGTCGGGCGACGGAGCGCGGCGACGCTGCGACCGGTTCCGTCGGAGAGCGTCGACTTTGAAACGACGCGCAACGTCTATATCGAGGGGGACAATCTTGAAGTTCTCCGACTCTTGCAGGAGTCTTATTTCCGCAAGGTGAAGATGATTTACATCGACCCGCCGTACAACACCGGGAACGATTTTGTTTACAACGACGACTTCGCCGACCCTTGGGCGCGCTATCTCGAGCTGACGTCGCAAACGACGAAGAGCAATCCGGAGACGGCCGGGCGCTTCCACTCGAACTGGCTGAACATGATCTATCCGCGCTTGCGTTTGGCGGCGAACCTCCTGCGCGACGACGGCGTCGTTTTCATTTCGATCGACGACCGCGAAGTCTGCAACCTCCGCAAAATCTGCGACGAAATCTTCGGCGAAGAAAACTTCGTCGCGCAACTCGTTTGGGAACGGGCTTATTCGCCGAAAAACGACGCGAAGTATGTTTCGAACAGTCACGATTACGTCTTAATGTACGCGAAGTCTTTAGAATCGTTTAAAATAGGGCGTTTGCCGCGAACCGAAGCGGCCAACTCGCGGTATCAAAATCCGGATAACGATCCGCGCGGCGTTTGGAAACCGAGCGATTTATCGGTCAAAACCTACAACGCCGAGTGCGATTACCCGATAACGGCGCCCTCAGGTCGTATTATCGAGCCGCCGACGGGACGCTGTTGGAGCCTTTCGCGACAAGCGTTTCAAGAAAGACTCCAAGATAATCGTATTTACTTTGGCGCCGACGGAAATAGCGTTCCGTGTATGAAACGTTTCTTATCGGAGTTAAAATTCGACGGAATGGCGCCGACGTCGTTGCTTTTTTACAAAGACGTCGGGCACAGCCAGGAGGGCGCGCAGGAAGTCGTTAAGTTGTTGGACGGCGGGGTTTTTGACGGTCCGAAACCGACCCGGCTTTTAAAACGGCTTTTAACGTTGGCCAATCTCGACAAGGACTCGCTTATCCTCGACTTCTTCTCCGGGAGCGGGACGACGGCGCACGCGGTAATGAAGCTGAACGCGGAGGACGGCGGCGCGCGGCGCTTTATTTGCGTTCAGTTGCCGGAGCTTTGCAAGAAGGAGAGCGAGGCCGCTAAAGCCGGGTATCGCAACATTTGCGAAATCGGAAAAGAACGGTTGCGACGCGCCGGAGCGAAACTCCGCGAAGAACGCGCCGCCGATCTTTTCGCCGACGACGCGGCGTCGCTCGACGTCGGCTTTAAAGTCTTTCGACTCGATACGTCGAACTGGGAGCTTTGGGACGATTCGCCGACGCCGCCGACCGAAGCCGCCGCGTTCCTCGCTCGTTTGCGCGACTCCAAAAACGCTCGCAAACTCGACCGAAGCGACGCCGACGTTTTAACCGAAGTCGCGCTCAAATCGGGACTTCCGCTCGACGCGAAATTCGAAACGCTAACGCTTGTCAACGTCGCCGTTTACGTCGAGCGCGGCGCCCGATTTTGCGCGCTTTTGCAAGACGGCGCCGAAGTCGAGGACGTCGAGCGACTTCTTGAAGCGCCGCCGAGCGAACGTCCCGAAAAAATCGTCGTCGCCGAGTCCGCGTTCCGCTCCGACGCCGCGCTGGCCAACGTCGCGCGCTTGCTCGAAGAAAACGGAATCGAAGCGAAATTTATTTGACGCGGAGACGTTGCTAACACGTTGCAGAAAAATACGTTGCGTTAAAGAAAATAACGCTCGAGGAGGCGGCGATGAAACTAAAATTTAAGAAAGATTTGGACTTCCAAACGGCGGCGATCGAGGCCGTTTGCGGACTTTTCGACGGAGCGCGGCGCGAACCGGCGTCGATTTTCAGCGTCGAAAAAAATTCGCTTTTAACCGGTTTGCGCGGTTTTGGGAACGCTTTAAATATCGACGAAGAAACGATATGCGCCAATATGCGCGCCGTTCGGTTGAAGAACGGACTCCCGCAAACCGAAACGCTAAACGGCGTCGCGAATGAGGGGAACGTCAAAGCGCTAAACGACGTCGCGGAGAATGAAACGGCGTTGGAAACGGGAACGACGCCGCGTTCAAACCGCCCGGCGCGGCAGTTTACGATCGAAATGGAGACCGGAACCGGGAAGACTTACGTCTATCTGCGAACGATACTCGAACTGCGAAAGCGTTACGGCTTGTCAAAGTTTGTGATCGTCGTTCCGTCGGTCGCGATTCGCGAGGGCGTCTTCAAAACGCTCGAAGTTACAAGAGACCATTTCGCGGCGCTTTACGGCAACATCCCTTACCGCTATTTCGTTTGGGATCGCGACCGCTTGAACGACGCGCGCCTTTTTGCGACGTCGAATAACGTCGAAATAATGATCGTCAATATCGACGCGTTTCGCAAGGAGAGCAACGTCGTCAATATGTCGCAGGACCGCTTGAGCGGCGAGCGACCGATCGATTTGATTCGCGGAACGAACCCGATCGTTATTATCGACGAGCCGCAAAGCGTCGATTCAACCGAGAAAGCGAAAGACGCGATCGCGTCGCTAAATCCTTGGATTGTACTGCGTTACTCCGCGACGCATCGCGAAAAACCGAACTTGCTTTACCGCTTGTCGCCGGTCGACGCTTGGCGGCGCGGACTCGTTAAACAGATCGTCGTCGCGAGTTCGCGAGCGGAGAGCGGTTTTAATAAACCGTTTATTCGTTTGGTTTGCGCCGAGAAAACGTCGTCGGGGTTCAAAGCGAAAATCGAATTTGACGTCGCGTCGAAAAACGGCCGCGTCGCGCGCAAAACGGCGACGTTACGACCCGGCGACGATCTGTTCTTAAAGTCCGGCGAGCGCGAACTTTATCGCGGTTGGAAAATCGCCGGAATCGACGCGGGCGTCGGGTGCGAAAGCGTCGAATTTTCGAACGGCGAGCGGTTGCGAGTCGGCGAAACGGTCGGCGACGTCGACGAACTGTCGCTTCGGCGCGCGCAAATTCGGCGAACGATTTTGACGCATTTCGAGAAAGAACGGGAGTTGGCGAAGCGCGGCG